>MVZJ01000010.1 GCA_002069095.1 Bacteroidetes bacterium ADurb.BinA174
TTACTACGATTTCCAAAGCAATTTTGGCTGTTTTCGGTGTGAAATCCGATAAAACAAACGAAAATGCATTGGGACGCTTGGAACTTGATTCCTACGTGAGAAAAGGATTCGAAGAAATTTCCAACGAGAAAGAAGTAGATTCCGAAGTGAAAATTTTCAGAAATGCACTCGATTTCTCGTCCATGCGCGTACGCGATTGCATGGTTCCCCGAGCCGATATTGTTGCCATTAACGTGGATGAAAACATTGAAAAACTGAAAGATTTGTTTATTGAGACCGGTATTTCCAGGATTTTGGTTTATCGGGAGGATATTGACGATATTGTCGGATATATTCACGTGTGGGAAATGTTCGATAATCCACAAGACTGGACAAAAAGCATTGCTACCGTATCGTTCGTTCCAGAAAGCATGCAGGCCAACAAACTGATGAACGACCTGATGCAGCAGCGCAAAAGCATCGCTGTGGTTGTTGACGAGTTTGGAGGTACATCGGGTGTGGTTACCATGGAAGATTTGGTAGAAGAAATCTTCGGCGATATAGAAGACGAATACGATAGTGCTGCCCGATTTGTGAAGCAGGAAGGCGATAAAGAATTTGTGCTTTCGGGACGAGTTGAAATCGATACTTTGAATGAAGAATATGGCTTGGATATTCCGGAATCTGAAAGTTATTCAACTGTTGCCGGCTATTTGCTGCATCACATGCAAAGATTCCCCAAAACTTATGAATCGGTAGTAATTGGTAAATATACGTTTAAGATTTTAAAAGTTACTGCCCGAAAAATAGAGGTGGTGCGGTTGATTGTTGATTAAGTGATGTGTAAAAAATGAGTTTTTTAAATTTACTCAAAGATGTTGACATTCAGTATCTTTTCGAAATAAACGTACTCCTTTTTTCTTGTTAATCAGCAAGTTATTTAACCTTCGAAAGTTGAGTTATTACAATTTTTTAAAATAATAGAGAAAATGAAAACAAAAAGTATTTTTATCCTGATAGTGGTTTTATCAGCGATATTTTTCTTGTTCTCTTGTGAACAGGGGATAACAAATGATAACACAGAATATCTGAATGATTTAAATGGTAATCTACAGTTTAAGAGTATCAATACAACTGATTATGAGATATCAGGTTGGTATAATGATGGGTGGAATACGGAAAGTCACGATATTTACATGAAATATCATAATTTATTTTCCATTGTAAATCCATATTGGTATAACTTAGGAACTTCAACTAGCTCATCAATTGCAAATGGAAAAATTTACGAACGTTCTTATGCGTTTAATAATCAGGAAATTATAGAAATACATAATAATGGTGATTTAATAATTCCTGCTATTGGCGATGTTGTTCAAGGACAACTCAACAAAATATTGAACAGTTCGCGGGCAAGAAAAAGACTTATCGATAACCTAGTTAATACAGCTATAGTAAGAAATTATGATGGATGGGATTTGAATTTTGAAAAAGCACATGAAAAAGACAAAGCACTGTTTTCTGCTTTTGTCAATCAATTAGGCAATACGCTTCAATCCAAAGGGAAAGTATTGGATGTTACTATTGGGGCATTTAATAGCACAACAAGTGAAAGTTACTGGATATTTGATTTGGATGGATTGAAAACAGATGCGGTCAGAAGAATTAAAATAATGGCTTACGACCAACACTTAGGCGAAAATCCTATTCCTTTGGATGCTGTTGGAGATATCAGTTGGGTAAGGAGTGTATTAAACTATGTGATACATCAAAGGAATGTTCCTTCCGATAAAGTAATATTGGGTATTCCAAATTATGGATGGAGTTATACCTATAATGCGGTCACGAGTAGTTGGACTATTCAATTCCCATTCAGTACCCATACTTATTATATGTCAAGACCTTCTTTCCAAACTTGGTGGCAAGATGTTTACAAAGAAAATTATGCAGAATGGACAGATGCGGGTGTGAGCTATGCTGCATTTTATAACAATGCTCAATCGGTGCAGGAAAGATTGCGTTTAGTAACAGAATTCAATTTGGCAGGAGCTTGTTTCTGGGTATTAGGAAGAGAAGACGAAAATATATACACGTCTGCCATACCGGCAGAACTACCAGGAATTAGGTAAATTTTTACTGTAAAAGTCAAATAACAAGAAAGCTTTTCGAATAAAAAGGACATAAATTGTTTGTTCATCAATATTACAAGCAAATCACTATCAGCTTAACCCGAGTATAATGATTACTTAAAAGCAGCCATATTCTTGGCATTAAAGGAGGTTGTAAACTAAACTGTTTTTCATTCTCTCGTTTCCTCTCAAAACCCCATTCAGCTTAAGCAAACTGTGAGTTTTTTATAATAATCGGTGTAATAGTCAAAAGTGATGTTTTTGCCGAAATATTTGAAGAATAAAGTCCCAATCGGGTTTCCCATCAGTCGTCATAGGCATAACCGATAGCAAATCCCGATAGGACAAAAAAGAAATCAACAGCCTATTTATTTTACCCATCCCTAAGAAACTATGGGTTACAATTTATACATATCCCGCCCCGATTCATACACATCGTTTCCTTGACAATCGACTGCTACAACAACGGGTAGTTCCTTAACTTCTAACTTACGAATGGCTTCTGTTCCTAATTCATCAAACGCGATAACTTCTGCACTTAAAACACAATTTGCCATAAGCGCGGCAGCTCCGCCAATAGCGGCAAAGTAAACTCCTGTGTGGGTTTTCAAAGCATCAATAACTTCGGCGCTTCGAGTTCCTTTGCCAATCATTACTTTTAAGCCTTCGGCAATAAGCGTGGGTGAGTAGGCATCCATTCTTCCGCTGGTAGTAGGACCAACCGAACCTATTGGTTTTCCCGGTTTGGCAGGCGCCGGTCCGGCATAATATACAGCTTGTCCCTTAAAATCAAAAGGCATTGGTTCGCTACGCTGAATCATTTCGTAAAGTCGTTTGTGTGCAGCATCGCGAGCGGTATAAACCGTCCCTGAGATATAAACCATATCGCCGGATTTGAGTGAGCGAATGGTCTCATCAGTAAACGGTGCGGATAATATTCTTTTGCCCCCTAAATCCCCCGAAGGGGGACTTGATGTTATCCTATCTTTATCTTTCTTGTTAATGTTCATGACTTACATTTTTTAAATTCAAACTCTCATTTATTCCTCCCCTTTGGGGAGGTTAGGTGGGGCTTATAAACTTCCTTCGGCGTGACGAGTTGCATGGCAACCGATATTTACAGATACAGGAAGTCCGGCAATGTGAGTGGCGTACGTCAGGATATTAACAGCCAAAGCGGTAGTTGTTCCACCAAACCCGGCAGGACCAATGCCAAGTTTATTTATTTCGGTTAATAATTCGGCTTCCAATTCGGCAAGTGTAGGGTCTGGATTCTGTTCATCCAACGGTCTGAGCAAAGCTTTTTTACTCATATATGCTGCTTTCTCCATCGTTCCTCCGATACCTACACCAACGATAATAGGTGGACAAGGATTTCCTCCGGCAGCCGAAACGGTGTCTATCACAAACTTTTTCACACCTTCTACGCCTTCGCTGGGAGTGAGCATTTTCAGTGCACTTTTGTTTTCACTGCCAAAGCCTTTCGGCGATACGGTAATATGAAAAACATCATCGGACACAATTTCATAATGGATAACGGCAGGTGTGTTGTCGCCGGTATTTGTCCGCTCTATCGGACTACGTACTACCGATTTGCGCAAATAACCTTTTTCGTATCCCTGACGAACGCCTTGATTGATAGCGTCTTCGATAAATCCGCCTTCAATTTGCACATTCTGTCCCATCTTTACAAAAACCACTGTTACTCCTGTGTCTTGGCACATCGGGCTGAGCTCTTCTCGAGCAATTTTAGCATTTTCGAGAAGTGTGCCTATAACCTGTTTGCCAAGCGGTGATTTTTCAGTTTCCAAACAACATTTAAACTTGTTCTCAATGTCGCCGGTAATCACGCAGCAGGCTTCAATGCAAAGTTTTTCAACCAAATTGGTGATTTCTGATGCTTTTACTGTTTTCATTCTAAACTTTTTCGGGTTAAGAAATAACGGGTATTTCGATTTTCTAAATCTTCGGTGTAATTATCCACGACACCAATTAAGCAATGAGTATTCGTAGCTGAGTCGTAAACAAAGCGTTTGACGAGTGAAAAATTTTCAATTTCCGAAGTGTTTTTTACATGAAAACGAGAACCATCGCAGCTTACAACTTTATCTCCCAGCATAATATGGTCTTCATCGTAATAGGAAATAGGCAGATTCTGAGCAATTTTTTCGTCGATAAGAACAGCCAGTTTTTCCAAATCAATATCAGGTTTCTGATGGAATTTTATTACAAATCCGTTTCTGATATCGGAAAAGAAATATTCACCTTCCTTAATATCAAAGGCTTCGTGAAGCACTTCCGTGGTAACTTCTTCGGCAGAGTGTGCCATTTTTCGATATTTAAGTGATTCATGCACAATTTTATAAACACTTTCAGGCTGAGGGCCGAAAAGACTGGGTCGTGTAACGATGATTTCTTCGCCAATGCCTACAATAATATCGGCATTCCTGCCCAAAGCAGGATAGAGTAAGTTAAAATGCTCAATTACCACACGGCGGTTTCGTTCCAATAGCGAATTTACATAATCCACAATTTCGTACATCTGTGTAAACGCCATCTGAAAGCGAATATCTAGGTGAAAAGTGGTAGCCTCATCCACTTCCATCATTGAATTTCGCACTTGCAGCATCTTACGTGGGTTTACAATATCGTCGTCGTTGGACAACTGCAAACCAGGGAACATCCCTTTAATTAACGATGATTTTCCGGCGCCTGCATCGCCTATCACCGCGATAAGCTTGTCGCTGTAATTCAAATGACGATGCGAGATTTGCTCGCCCAAAAACATCAGCCGCTCTTTTCCGCGTGGCGCGAAATATTGCGACGAAACCATGTATTCTTGAATGAAGTTACGCATATTCTAATTTACGATTTGAGATTTACGACTTACGATTAAGTATTACAGCTCAAACATAAAATTCATCAATGGTGCGTGCTGTTGTGCACCATACACATCTGTTTCACCCAATGCACCGGATGAAATAGGTCGAACGATAGTCGTTTTTATCGCCTTTGCCGGGTCGAAATGCACTACTCCGATAATATCGGATTCGGGAACGTGATATAGCGAAGCAAACATTTTTTCGTTGAAAATTTTTGCCGCTTTCACGCGTTCGTAAATCTCGAAGTCTTTAAAAATAACGTCGAACGTCAATTCATACGGACCCGAGTTTTTGCTTCTAATGACGGAGGCTACGTCGGTTAATTTGTATTTCATATTATAAGTTTTCTATTGACTGTTAACATTTTATATCTCAATTATATCTTCAATAGTAGAGTTATTTAGAATTATTGAAACAATCTCTTCTTTTCTTTTCAAAACGATTTCAGCTTCAATATCATAATACTCGTCTTCTTTATCAGGAATTAAAATGCTGACTACACTATATTCTTTGAAGTCTAATGCAGGTTTCAGTTTTTTGGATTTTGAAATAATTGAATTCCAATCATTTTCAATTTTTTTAAAGTAATCAATTTGATAATCAGATATTGAATTCTGTTGTATTGGAAAAACTAACTCTATTTTATTCCCAATTTTTGAATTAATTTTACCTATAAAGTTTCTTGTTTCATCAATTTCTTGAAATGAAAATGTTCCAATATCATTTATTATTGGATCTATTTTCTCCGTTTTACTCTTCTTGAAAAAGTTAAAAAGTCCCATTATCCTTACTTTTATTTTTCTTCACACTAAAGCATCGTGTCTTTCGTATCTAATTAAAATCAAAACTGAATATACTCTATCGGGAACAGTGTTTTCGGGTCGTCCACTTTCATCAAATGATACACGTTGAACTCGAACACTTCTCCCATTTTCGCATCAGACGGTGAGAATGGAAACGCCAAGTTTCCTGCCGTAGCGATACGTCCTTCGTATCCGAAGTGAAGCATCGTGCTGCGAGCAAATCCACAAATGGTATCGGCTTGCTCTTGCGTGGGAGCAACCGCTTCGATAATAATCAATAACTCATCACTCGTGCTGTGTGGAGCATTGGGAAACATTCCCATTACGCCGTTTCTACCGTAAATTTTGAAATCGAGGAAGAAATCGGTGATGCCATAATTTTCAAAATTATTCTTCACCCTATCTTTCACACTTTGAGTGATTGAGTCGATTTTCGAAATCATAATCGGGTCTTTAACGCCTGCACACGAAATGGTGCGATAACCTACGCGTTTAACTCCTTCCAATTTTACGAAATACTCTTCGGTAGGTACAAAACGGCTTCCCGAAACACGTACTTTATTATCATCGATTTGTTCAAATTTCGATTCGTGCAGATTAATTGCACCACCGGGACCGGGCAAAATATAGGGATTCGTTTTTTCGTACAGTGTATGCGCTGCAACCGAAAGCGTAGTACATTTACGTAACGGCGAAAGCGGTTCAAGCACAAAATTATCTTTGTGCAGATAACCGAACATACAGTCGCTTCCGCTACCGGGCAATGCTGCGATAGCCGCACATTCCAAAATCTTACCTAAGTGAATGGCAAGCCCTTTATTAAAACCATTTTTAATGGCAAGCGCCGAAAAAACCGACGGGTCGTAACTGCGTCCAGCAAGAATCACATCGGCTCCGTTTTCCAGTGCTTCGATAAACGGTTCTTCGCCCATTTGAGCTACAATGTGAACCGATTCATCTACATCTTTTTCGGTTAGTTCTGGTGCAGGAAAAAGCGGCGAAATATTTCCTTTTCGAAGTTTTTCTTTTACAAATTCTTTCTCAAATTCCGACTGAATAACTGCCATTTTGAAAGACAGTTTTTTTTCAGCAGCAATTTCTTTAATAATATTTACCGTTAGACTTACATGCGGACGTGCTCCCGAACCACCTGCTGTACCTATAACAACCGGAATTCCGGCTTCAAGTGCAGCAGGAATCATAATTTCAAGGTCGCGCTTTACTGAATTGGGGTCAGTAAACGATTTTCCGGCACCCAAATAATAAGGTCCCGGGTCGGTAGAACCGGCATCTACTGCAATCACATGCGGTTTTCGTTTCATTCCTTCTTGAAAAGACTCCATTGGAAATCCATAACCGAGAATGGCGGTGGGGGATAGTATTCTTAATTCTTTCATTTATTCTATTGCTTTTAGCTATTAGCTGTTTAGTTGAATTGTTGTTATGATGAAATAAATTGGTATCCATGCCAATAGCCAACGACTAACGGCTAAGAGCTTGGATTCTGCTCATTTCGTTATAGGCAATCATATAGCCTTCGTCCACTCCCATACCGGGCTTGGCGAGACATTGAACCGGAGAAGTTGCCATGGCGATATTCGCACAAATTTCGGCTGAACGACTAGTTTCGTTACAAGTTCCACCAAGATATGCACCCATTTCGTGTTCCTTGCAGTAAAGAACAGCTTCTATACTATTGTTGATACCACCAAGGTCGGGCGTTTTAATTTGTATTACGTGACCTGCTTTGTGTGCTGAAAAGTCGATTACATCTTGCAATGTATTGCACCACTCATCGGCAACGATCTCTGCGGTGATTCCTTTTTCTTCCATCTTTTGACGAATAGTGCGTAATCCATCGATTTGAGCCGTTTTTTCACCCATATCCACAGGCCCTTCCACGCGAAGTTTGAATGGTTTTGCAAGTTCTTCAAGCTCTCCAATGTAATTGGCAATAGCTTCAAAATCATTGTCGAAAACAATTCCCAGCGTACCGTACACATCGATATGGATTGTCGGGTTATAGCTTTCAAATGGTTTTAACTTCAAAATTCTGTCGCGTAACCATTGGATATAATCTTTGATTTTTTCTCCTTTCAAGCCTACTTTGGTTTCCACGTGATTGAAAAGTGCGTGAGGCAACACATCAGCACCTTTCATAATCATTTTGTCGGCATTCAAGTAGCGGTCGTCTCCCGATTGAGTGAAAATAGGAATAATAGTTTTAGATATTTCCGTTCCGTATTCTTCGGCAATCACTTGTGCCATTATTTTACCTTGACTTTTTGCGACAGCATCTAAGCAGGCTTGTGTAACACCATAACGGATAGCGGTATGATACAACTTTCCTGTTTCGGGATTAATGCCTTTATCTACGATATCAGCCATTTCACGGAAAGTAGTAATATCTTTTCCCACGTAAAGCGGCGCAATATGTTTTTCGATAATTGGAATAAAATTTTCGGCAAGGAAAAGCGGGTCGCGTCCACCTGCTCCCGAATATTGAACAGCGGCGCAATCACCGTGAGCCAATGCTCCGTTTTCAAGAACAAAGATAACCGAAATAGATTCTCCGGCTTGACGCACCGATGTAAATCCGGGCGTTACGGGTGTGCCTTCGTAGAATGCACCATCGTTTTTAGCTCCTTGTTTAATGGCTTTTTGGTCGTCGAAGAAAAAACCTGTTTTGCCGGGAGCGCAGATAAGTTTTGTAATTTTCATATTTGTTTTTAGACTTTTAGATATAAGACATTTAGACTATTAGACATAAATCATTGTAGTACGACAAAAATATTTTGCTATAATGTAAATCGTTTATAACAAACTGTTTAAAAGTATTATGACAACTTACAGTATCGCTTTTTAACTTCGTAGAAGTTTCCTGTACATAATCCCCAGATTTATCTGGGGGATAAGAAATATCAACTTAATTAACTCAGTAAGAGTTTCCCATAAGATAAACAGGGAAACACTTACAGTGTTTATATCGTTCTTTTATTACACTCCCCCAATTAAAATTGGGGGTTATTTATGGTTTTGTCCTACGGACAATAGTTATAATAGATATGTAAATTTTTAGACGATTATCATTTTGGTCTTCCTACAAGGAATCCTTTACCGATGGCATATACATCATCAATAACCATTTGGAAACTTACGGCGCGTTTTTCGTATTTGGCGCGTTCTTCCAATTTTTGACGATGAAAATCGATTAGGTCTTGTGTGAAAGGCATATTACCTATTTCGAGGAAACGAACAGCGCCGGCATTATCGCGGGCGGGCATCACTTTTCCTGCATTGTAGCGGCTTGGTGCAAACGGAATATCCAATACACCGGCTTCGAAGGCGGCAACCGTTCCAACAGCGAAATCACCTTTACCCAACTCTTCCACCTTGTCCAAAATGCAGTGCATCTCTTTCATGATGATTTCGCTTTCAGCAATTACCGCAGGAATAGAGCGGAAATCCTGGTCTTTCAGCATTGAAACCAACTGCTTGGTGGCACGTAATCCGGCAGCATTGGCTTCTTTGGTAGGAACTCCCATTGCTTCGTGCGGCGTTTTTACAATTACTTTGGTAGCTTTTGCCAACACTGCGGCGGCAGCACCCCACGAAATTACACCGAATGCTTTAGCTTCATCTTGCGGGAAACCACCCATCCACTGATGGAAAACGGTAGTTACGCGAACATCGTTAAAACCGAATTTGTCGAGATATTCACGAGCAAGAATATTAAGCGAACGAATAGCGGCAACGTCCTGAATAAGGTTTCCACACTGTCCGTAACCTACCGTGATATCTTTTACACCTTGTGTAGCTGCCAATAAGGTTTCAATAATAGCTACCGAGTTAGAAATACAAGGTGAAATAAGTGTTCCGGTCAATGGGCCGAAAGGCTCGCGGTTAATGGAAACTCCCGCTTCTTCGTAAAGTCCCACCAATCGGTCGGTGTATTGCCAGTGAGCAATGGTTTTTTCAATGGAATGCGCTTTAGAATAGGGAATATTGTAGGAAATTCCTCCGCCTTCGTAGGAGGTAAAACCTCCGGCAATACTAATTTCGGTAAGCAAACGCGCATCGGGAGTACCGTGACGAACCTGCACCGGATTTTTCAGTGCGGAAGTTACCTGACGACAAATTCCCACACCATAATTCACAATTGGAAATCCGTTAAGCATGGAGCGTCCGGTTTCCTTACTTTTTTCGATTCCCGTTTCAGCTTCGGTGTATCGATTTAAACGCGTGTAGCTATCTACGGTTGACGGCAACAAATCCGCTTCACCTTCGGTTTCCAAAAATTGAAGCAGTTTTAAGTGTTCATCGGGCAAGGCAACACCTGCACGCGGCTGAATAAGCGTTACATTCTCTTCTACCGCTTTGGCTAATTTAGCGCCGAAACGTTTTTGTTGCGGAATAGATTTTTGGTAGGCAACAGCTTCGTCAAAATCAACGTCTTGTCCTGTTTGCCATTGTTGAAGCACTTCTTTGCGCTCGGCAAAGAAAACATCGTTTGAAAGTTTTTGGTTCTTAATTTGCATTATTTTGGTTGTTTATTCTGTTTTAGTCAATTGTTTTATCTCATTTTTCATCAATTCCAACGCTAAGTCGGGATATGCTGAACTCAGCAACCCCATGGAGGCAAAAATATATTTTTTATCGATTAAATAATCGGGATTTTTTGGTTTTGCGTACATAAAATCGCCGGATTGGAGTTTAGCGCCTTCTAATATGTATTGCGGATTTTCGGCATTGATAATGGCGCCTCCAATTCCAATCACAAACGGTACTGCCGATAAATCTTTTCCGGTAAGCGAAAACACCTGCCCAAAGGGCGTATATGCCGGCTGATAAACTCCGGCGTGGCGTTCCACAGCAACTTTTACGGCTCCGCGAGCCAGCGATTCTTCTATTTTC
Source organism: Bacteroidetes bacterium ADurb.BinA174 (assembly GCA_002069095.1). Lineage (GTDB taxonomy): Bacteria > Bacteroidota > Bacteroidia > Bacteroidales > Dysgonomonadaceae > Petrimonas. The sequence continues at coordinate 10,708 of MVZJ01000010.1, forward strand.
TGCTCCGCAGATTGAGGTTTAGCCAGCGTGTCGGGATTGGCGCTGCATGTTTTTACCCAAGTTGAAATATCCGTTTGTTGCACACCGATTTCTTTTGCATGGGTTTCCAAGTCCAGCTCATCGGCAAGTGAAGAGAGACTATAACGCATTCCTAAATCTCCTTCAACAGTACGTTTGCTAAACGGTTCCGGCAATCCTTTTATAATTACATTCTCTATGGTGGGCTTCCCTTCGGCAATGGAATATACATCGGTAGTGGCTCCGCCGATATCCACAGCTAGTAAATCACCTATTCCGTCAGTGGCTTTTGTTCCTTTGCCGAGCAGTTCGCAGGCATTTAGAACAGCCAAAGGAGTAGGGATAATATCGGATTTACACATCCTTTGAATGCGACTCAACCCTTTTGCTTCAATAATTCGGCTGATGAACAACTCCTTGATTTTTTGCCTTGCCGGTTCGATATTGAGTTTATTGAATTCGGGCATCACATTATCGGTAATCTCAAACGGTTTTCCCGATGCTTCAAAAATCTCTCTCAACTCAAACGATGCGCTTTTGTTACCTGCAATAATTGTGGTAAACGGTCGGTCAATCTGACACAAACGGCGGGCATTGGCAAGTATAACTTCTTTGTTTCCGCCATCGGTTCCACCGCTTAACAAAACCAAATCGGGATTGATTTCAAATATTTCGGACTGTTCAGTTTCCGATATTTCAAAGGCATAAGTTTTCACTACTTTTGCTCCGGCACTTGAAGCGGCGAGTTTTGCAGCCTTGGCGGTAAGCTCAGGTACAAGTCCCAACGCAACCATTTTTAATCCACCGGCTGCACTGCTACAGCAAAGAAGTTCGTCGTATTTGAACGCTCCTATTTCCTCCTCTAATTTGGAAAGAGCAGACACAAAGCCTTCCATCACATCGGTTTCGATGGTGGTGAAAGCAGCGGACGTGGCAAGAATTTTCTTTGCCGAAGCGTCAATTGCCGTCAGTTTGGTGTAGGTGCTTCCTATATCTGCGGTGAGGAGGTTCATTGTTAGCTGTTGGCTACTGACTATTTGCTATTGGCTTATTCTACAGAAATACAAATACTTCCACAGTTTTACTAACAGCTAATAGCTAAATGCTATTTCTCAATTCCCAATATTTCTTTTAAATCGGCAATGCTTGTTTCTACGGTAGTTCCGGGAGGATAAACACGGGTAAAGCCCATGGCGAGGAATCGTTTTTCAACATCTTCAAAATTTTGTTTTCCTACTACAAGGTTTCCACCTGCCAAAAGAGGAATGTCTTTGAGTCCAGCTTCATCGCATTTTTGGCGCAAGCCGTTACAATCAATTTCGCCGTGGCCATATAGCGAAGAGACCAAAATAGCATCGGCATTAGTTTCCAATGCTGCCTCAATATATTCTTCTTGTGCAACCATAACACCCAGGTTGATTACCTTAAATCCGGCTTGTTCCAATGCAAAAGCAAGGATTTTATTGCCAACGGCGTGCACATCGGCGCCAATAACGCCTGTTACAATAGTTTTTCCGTTCATATAGTATTCTTCATTAATAGTACGGTGCAAAATTAATGCTTTAAAACATATCCACAAAGTTTAAATGGAAATAACTTCTTCATTTTTAAAAGCTCATAAACAAAAAAGAGAAAAACCATAAAGTTTCTCTCTTTATAATAACTCTAACCGAAACCGATTATTCTGTGGGTGGGGTAACGGGTTGTGGAGTAGGTTGTACCGGTAATGTAGGCGTTACGTCGGGTGCAGTAGTTGGAGCTAGCGGGGCAGGTTGTTGAACTTCCACCTGCGATTGCGGAACGTTTGACCTTGAAGTGGTAAATTTTGCCGTCAATATACTTAAAACGATAATGGTAGCAGCCAACGTCCAAGTTGCTTTTTCTAAAAAGTCGGTAGTTTTACGAACACCCATTATCTGGTTCGATGACGAAAAGCCTGCAGCTAATCCACCGCCTTTGGAGTTTTGCACCAATACGATGAAAATCATCAGTATAGCTGCAATTAAAATAAGAATAGTAATGAAAATATACATATTTATTGTTTTTTGTTTTTCTCGTTGAGTATCAAAAGTTCCAAAAATCGAATTTGGTCGGCAAAGTAAATACTTTTTTTTGGAAAATTCAAACTTAATTGCTTAATAATTGTCAGCGCCTGCTCATATTTTTTTTGTTTGATGTAAATTTTCGCAAGCGTTTCAGTTAAAAATTCGTCATTTCCCTGTTCTATATCTATCTCTTGAGGCTTAGACGGTTCTTGACTTAACGGACTAATAACAATTTCGTCGGCAGCTGCCTTTTCCAGAAAACTATCGATAATACTCTGATGCTTCAATTCGTTTCGATTTGTTTCTGCAACTTCCCTACCGGTATCTTCCTCTAAACTTTGCAGATAAGTAAGATAATCTGTTGAAACAATATTCATTTCAACTTCGGGAATTTCTTTGGGTTTTTCGGATAAAGTATCGAGATAGGAGTTCAGCAAAGTCTGTGTTCTGTCGATGTTTTCCGACGGTTTTTCTTTCGGGAAAAACCGGGCATATTTTTCGTCGTTGATAAAATAGAAAAGCCGGCTTCTGTCGGCGCACAATACGGCGGTTTTCGGCAAATTCTTTTCAAATTCCTCCCGATTGATTGAATACCGGTTCTTGGCTAACAGCAAATGAGCAGTTTGAAAATAAGGATATTCTTCAACCAGATTTTCCAGTCCGGTTAAACTTTCTTCGTTTAGTTTTTTGTCATTTGCTATGCAGTTTAAAAAATCCGATTTATTCATTTTTACCAATTTGCCATAGTGGCGTTAAAAATTTGATCTACAATTTCTTTATTGAGTTCCTCAATTAGTTGGTCTTGAACATCGGTCAGGTTAACATTGCTGGAGAAAGTGCGGTTTGCCGATATGGTCTCCTCTTTATCTTGCCCCGGAACTTTGTTGTTGCGAAAACGCATACGAACGTTCATCGTCAATCGGGTTTCGGCAGCAAATGCATCTTCCTGCACGGCAAGCGGTGTAAGTTCATAACCTACAATTTCGCCTTCGATTTCCATATCTCCGTTTTGATTTACAAACTGAAGTCGTGTATTTCGGGTGAACATATCTTTTAATGCTTCGTTAAAACGGGACTCCAATGGAGGGTAAACCAATGGCGCCTGATTCACGAAAGTGCTTAATTGTAACGTTTTCGTCAGGTTATAATCGATAGACGCTCCACTGAATTTATAAGAAATGGAGCAGGAATTCAATACGAGAAACAGCAAGATTATATTTAGTAATTTTTTCATATTTTATCCAAATTGTATTCTTTTATTTTTCTGTATAATGTACGCTCCGATATTCCCAGTTCGTTAGCAGCCAACTTACGTTTACCGTTGTGTTTCTCCAATGCGAGAGCAATCATCTCTTTTTCGGCATCTTCGAGTGATAAGTTTGCAACTTCGGTAACTTCCTGAAAATCGGACTGATCGTGTATCTCTGCCAAATGAGGCTTTTTCGGCATTACTTCTTCATATTTCAACGGAAGCGTAACCGTGGTTTTATCTTGTGAAACAACCGTCGAATGAAGGATTGTTTTTTCGTCGAGAGGAACAGATGAAGCCGCATCTTCCAGGATATTTTTCACCACGTTTTTTAAATCGTTGATGTCTTTTTTCATATCGAAAAGAACCTGATACAAAATCTCGCGTTCCGATGAAAACGTTTTCTGATCCGATTCCCGCAAATGCGAAGCCAATACAGGCAACGTTGCTTCCGGTTTTGGGAGATATTTTTGCAAAATTTCGGATGTGATCACACGTTCGTGTTCAATTACCGACATCTGTTCGGTTATGTTTTTCAGTTGACGAACATTTCCGGGCCATCGGAAATTTTTAAGTATTTCTTTGGCCTCATCCGTTAACGTAATTGGCGGCATCTTGTATCTTTCCGCACAATCGCTTGCGAATTTTCTGAATAACAGAGTAATATCGTCTTTTCGGTCGCGCAGTGGCGATATACGGATAGGTACGGAATTTAACCGGTAAAATAAATCTTCCCTAAATTTTCCTTTTTCAATGGCTTGGGCGATATTCAGATTGGTGGCTGCAACTACACGAACATCGCTCTTTTCCACTTGTGACGAACCTACTTTTATAAACTCACCGGTTTCTAAGACACGCAACAAACGTGCTTGCGTGGACAACGGCAATTCTCCTACTTCATCGAGAAAGAGTGTGCCCCCGTTGGCGACTTCAAAATATCCTTTACGGGTGGCGGTAGCTCCCGTGAAAGACCCCTTTTCGTGTCCGAAAAGTTCGGAATCGATAGTTCCCTCGGGGATGGAGCCGCAATTTATGGCGAAATATGGTCCGTGCTTGCGGTGGCTGTACTGATGAATGATTTGCGGAAAATTTTCTTTTCCAACGCCGCTTTCACCCGTAATCAGCACCGAAAGGTCGGTGGGTGCAACTTGTAGCGCCACATCAATGGCTCTGTCCAATTCTGGAGAGACACCGATGATGCCAAAACGTTGTTTAACTTGTTGTATATTTTGTTTTGCCATTTTTTTAAAAACTTTGAGAACAAAGAACAAGAACAGACTGATAGGTGGTTGGACTTTTAGATGTATGCGATGTATCTTTACGACCGACATATGTCATCCTTCCCCGGCAATTACAAATTTACCGTTTTTTTGCCAATGCATAGGTTTTATCTCGCAAAAAATCAGCTAATTTGTCTATGTCCTTGAACGATTTTATAACGTCGGACATTATGGGTTCACCAAACGTCAACGTCATTTCTTTTCCTTTTTTGTTGTACAACTCATGACATAAAACAAAGCTCTGTAATTGCCAACTTAGGAATCGGGTAGCATAAAACAGAATTCTGTTGCGGCTATCGATATGAAGCGGAATTACCGGAACTTTAGCTTTTTGTATGAGCTTTATAACTGAGGGCTGCCAGTGTCGATCGTGAATCACAAACTTGCCTTTTCGGAATTTCAACCGGGAAACCGATCCGGCAGGAAAAAATCCCATAGGATTCCCTTTTCGGATGTGGGCGATGCACTCCTTGATTCCTGAAAGCGAAACATGCTTCATTGTATCAGTGTGCTTGTAGGGATTCACTTTTATGAAGTTCTCATCCATCGTATCCACCAAACCTAAAATGAAGTTTACCATCACTTTAAAGTTTTTCACTCGCGATGCTACGGTTTCAATAAGCGCAATCCCGTCAACGTGGCCGTTGGGATGATTGGCAACCACGATAAACGGCTTATCTTTAAATTGCTCCAAAACGTGATCGTTCACAACGGTACGTTTCAGTTCTAATTTATCGAGCAAATCGGTGGTGAAGGCAACTCCGGTTAGGTGCTTGGATTTATCATACACCTCGCAAGCATTGACAAGACCCGACATTTTCATTCCCCATTTAATGTACTTATCTCCGTTTTTCCCTCTGAAAATCGGGTGAAATTTCCTTACATCATCATCACTGATTAAGCGTTCTTTCATGCTACAATATCATCTGCTTTTCAACAAAAAAATACCGCAACTAAAACAGATTATGTCTTAATATACGGTAATTTTTGAAATCAATATTTCTTTTATTTAAGTCCTTGGATAATATCAATAATCTGTTTGCCAGCTTTTTCGGCTTCTTCCTGCGATTTGGCTTCCGAGTAAATCCGAATAATGGGTTCGGTATTTGATTTGCGCAGGTGCACCCATTTATCGCGAAAATCTATTTTTACTCCGTCAATATCCGTTATCTGTTCACTGCTGAAACGTTCTTTCACTTTTTGCAGGATAGCATCGGTGTCAATATCGGGAGTGAGTTCAATTTTTTGTTTCGACATAAAATAACTCGGATAATTTGCTCTTATTTCGCTTACTTTTTTACCCGATTTAGCCAGTTGTGTCAAAAACAAGGCAATACCTACCAAAGCGTCGCGTCCGTAGTGCGATGCCGGATAAATAACGCCTCCGTTTCCTTCACCGCCGATAACGGCTTCTACTTCTTTCATTTTCGTTACCACGTGCACTTCGCCTACAGCGGCTGGAAAATATTCGCCTCCGCGTTGTTTTGTAACATCCCGCAAAGCGCGTGTGGAACTCAAGTTCGAAACCGTATTTCCGGGAGTGTGCTGCAATATATAATCCGATACGGCAACCAGTGTATATTCTTCACCAAACGGTTCGCCGTTTTCGGCATAAATTACCAGACGGTCAACATCGGGATCAACGGCAAAGCCAACATCGGCTTTGGAACTTTTCATCAGCGATGCCAGTTCGGTTAGATTTTGCGGTACTGGTTCAGGATTATGCGAAAAATTTCCGTGCGTAGCGCAATGCAGTTTAAAAACTTCCTTTACACCCAGCGCATACAGTAATTCGGGAACGGCATTTCCGCCTACCGAGTTAACCGCGTCAACAGCAACCCGAAATTTTGCTGCTTTTATAGCATCCGTATCCACTAAATCCAATTGCAGAATACTTTGAATATGAGTGTGCAGGTATTGTTTGTGGCTTACTTTTCCCAATTCGTCAACTGGTGCGTAATCGAAACTTTCGGCTTCTGCAATTTGCAAAATTTCATTGCCTTCGGCAGCATTAAGAAACTCACCGTTACTGTTGAGCAGCTTAAGTGCGTTCCATTGTTTTGGATTGTGACTGGCTGTAATGACGATGCCACCTGAAGCCGATTCTTTTACCACGGCAATTTCGGTAGTTGGTGTCGTGGCCATTCCCACATCCACCACATCGCAACCCATGCCCATCAGAGTTCCGGTAATAATGTTGTGAACCATATTTCCCGACATACGTGCGTCTCTGCCCACCACGATTTTCGGTCTTGCTTCTCCGGTAGATTTCTTAATGAAAACGGCATAAGCCGATGCAAACTTCACAATGTCAACAGGTGTGAGATTATCTCCCACTCGTCCGCCAATTGTGCCTCTTATACCAGATATGGATTTAATAAGTGTCATAATTCGGTTTTTAAGATTGTGATTCGAATCGGTATTCAACTTTATCGTAATAAGTTGTTGAATAGGACTGTTGGTCGCTTGCAGAACCCATATTAAAAGGGACTATTAATTTTACTTTGCCGGCATGTCCAATGCGAGTTAACGGAACTGCCCAACCCGGAGTTGTACCGGAATACAAAGAACGGTTGCTAACCGTAACAGGACCCCGGTAGATAAAGGTTTCGGGGAAAGGGCTGCGAATCGGATCGTTATTCGAGTATTCGGTAGAATCTTTCTCAGACCTAAAATATCTTAATCCGCTAAATCTCACGTAAATCTCTTCGCCGATTTTAGCCATGTTAGTATTGGTTGTGTCACCCAGTTCTATAATATTGTAATAAACTCCCGTTGCCGGATCTCGGTAAAATTCATTGGATTTGAAAACCGAATTGGCAGGAAAGTTTTCCAAGATAACCAACTTATTTTGAGTGATGAATTTGTCTATCGCTTTGTTTTCATCCTTCAATAGTTCTGCATAAGTTTTTCTTTTGTTGCAAGATGCGGAAACAATCATTAGCCCCAGCAAGAAAAAAATGATATAACGTGTTTTTTTCATTTTAAACTGCGAAAATTTAGAAATTGGCTACAAATGTAAGCAATCCACTTTAAAAAAAATGTTATTTCACACAAAATAACCTATAAACATCCGAAAAACGAATGAAGCAACACTATTTTATAGTATTTTTCAGTTCCTCGGTATACAGTCTTATGCTATTCTCAAAAAAGGAAATGGCATCCTCTAATGTTCCGTAAAACTCTCCACCCGAAGCATTTAAATGACCGCCGCCGTGGAAGAATCGTGCGGCAAATTCGTTGGTAGGAAAAGTACCTTGCGAACGGAACGACATTTTCACCAAATCTTCATCTTCGCGAATAAATGCAGAGAAGATAATATCTTTAATACTAAGCGGATAATTCACAAATCCTTCGGTGTCGCCTTTGTTGTAACTGAATTGTTTCTGATCTTCGAGCGAAAGCCAGATAAGCGCCGTGTGAAGTTCGGGAAAGACTTTCATGCGTTGCGATAACGTGAAGCCCAGCAAACGGAAACGGTCTTCGGTGAGGTTATTGTAAACGAGCGAAAAAATCCTGTCCTTATTAATCCCTTTTCGAAGTAATAGGCTGATTATCAAATAAATTTCTGGATTATTAGAATTAAATGTAAAACCGCCGGTATCGGCCATCATTCCGCAGTAAATACATTCTGCTATAGTTTTATCTATTTCATTGTATTTTTCGGCCTGATAAAGCAACCGAAAAACCAATTCGCTTGTAGATGAAATTTCGGGATGTGAAATAACCACATCGTAAATATTGCCGGGAAAAAGATGATGATCCACCAGTACTTTTTTAGCGTCGGAATTCTCTAAAAGCGATGCCATATTTCCAACCCGCTTGGGAATATTGTAATCGATACTGAAAATCAAATCCGTGTGTTCGAAAATAATCTTCGCCGCTTTCGGATTATATTCATAAATAAGAATTTCATCAGTTCCGGCCATCCATTTCAGAAAATAAGGAAACGAATTGGGAACCATCAATCTAACATTCTTTTTCTTTAGTTTCAGAAAATGATATAATCCGAGTGATGCCCCAAGCGCATCGCCGTCGGGTGAAAGGTGTGTGGTTATTAAAATCTGGTTGCTGTTCTCGATTAACTGCTGCACTTGTTGCACAGATTGCTCGTCAATAACAATCGATAACGGTTCGAAATAATTCATATTTAAGACTTATAGAATTGGGAATAATTGTCGATTCCCGATTTCATGTTCATTTTTTGGAGAATCAAAATTACTAAAAATTTATGAGATATGCCCCATCTTGGGTTACATCGTGGACGGAAATTCCCAATTTTTCACACTCTCTAAGGAGTTTGGTTCTCACATATTGAGGGAGAGAACTATCCAAAACTATTTGTTCGGGTTGGAAGATTTTGATCAGTTGTCTGATTGAGAAAGTCCGATCTTGCGATAAAATTATGATATCTGTTTTCAATGGGTTATCGGTTTCGGCTTGTCTGTAAATGTTTTCTGACAAACGCAATATCGATTTAGTCGGGTGTGGAATAAAACCGTTATCTTTTATATCGAAGTAATGTCTCTTTTCGTTTATAAACAGGCCGATATCACTAAACTCAGCTTTATTGAAAACGGCTAATTGCCGCGGTTTTTGAGATAATTGGGCTGAAGTAAACGTTGAAACAAACAAAAGTGAACAAGCTAAAACTGCAATTAACTGCGACGCTCGTTTGCGGCTGAAAAATCTAAAAACAGTAATCATAATTATCAGCAAAAGGATCATTTGAAACGCAGAGATATGGTTGTCCGATAATTGTGCATAGGGTATCGTTTCGATAAAATGAACCACTTTAAGCACAAAACTTATCAATAATTTCAATATCCAGCCGAAAACCTGAAAAAGCCAATCGAAAACCACAAAATCGAATTGTTTCAGTAACACAATAATTATCATCGGAATGCAAGCATAGATAATAATTCCGATCATAGGCACCACCAGCATATTGGCAATAAAAAAGTAAGTGGGAAAAGAGCCGAAATAATATAACGCAATGGGGAAAACGCCAAGTTGGGCCGAAGTTGAAACAGTAAACAAATTCCAGATATATTTCTTTATTTTATTTTTCGGCTGATACAGATTATTTATTGCCGGATTGAAGTACAAAATAGCAAAAACGGCGGTGAAACTCATCTGAAACCCGACATCAAACAAGCTCATCGGACTGAAAAAAAGAATAAAAAAAGCAGCGGCAGCCAACGTGTTATACGTAAAGCCCTTCTTGCCTTCGGCAAATCCGACGGATGCAATCGTAAGCATTATTGTTGCCCGGAGCACCGACGGCGAAAGTCCTGCAAGAAATGCATAAAACCACAACGCAACAATAATGAGAAATTGCTTTATAATAAATTTTCTGCCGGTTTTTCCCAAAAAAGAGAACAAAAGCGTGAAAATGGCATAGATTATTGCTACGTGTAAACCGCTTACTGCTAACACGTGCGATGTTCCCGATGCGCGAAACGCTTCCTGCAATTCGTTGGTTAAATCGTGTTTGTATCCCAACGTAAGAGCCGATATAAACGAATAAGCATCGGCATCTAACTCAAATAACCGGTAAAATTCCAACGCCGATTTTCGGAACTTTTGTGCCAAGACGTATAACGAGATATTTTCCTTTCCGGTGGCGCTCCAGTTTGCCGAAGGCAGATAGGAGGAACCCGAAAAACCTTTGTTGCGCATAGAACGGGCGTAATCGAAATCGTCAGGATTGCCGAAGTTTTTAAACGGCTGAATTCGGGCAACGAAAATTATTTCATCACCCGGATTAATATTTCTCGCTTTATCTTCCTTTTGCAAATAAACGATTACTTTTTTATTTACCGGATAGGTGATTTTCACGTTACAGGCAAAAGAACGCGGCTTTTCCTGCGGAATATCGACTACCGTGCCGATGCAAGCAATAGGTTTATCTGCAAAAGAAAATTCAGTTTCCACCTTTTTGTGCCGAAATAAAACGGCAAATAAACCGAACAAAAAAATAAACAACCCGACTCCGAAAATCCAGCGATAAGTAAACTCTTTCTTATCCGGTTTAATGAAATAGGACAAAATAATTACACCTGCGCCTGCGGCGCAAATCGCTCGGGGAAAAGGAATGTCAATAAGAAAAGCAGATACGATTATGGAAATTACTGCGGGCAACAATAATCGTAAAAATGGTATTTTGGAGATAAAGTCGTTCATAAGCAACAGGCTTTATCTTTGTTAAAGTTCTGAACTTTGACAAAGCTCGTTTTACAACTGCTTCAACTGCCGAATAGTTTCAACCGGATTCTCCGATGAAAAAACAAAATTCCCGGCAACCAGCACATCGGCTCCGGCGTCCACCAATCGTTTTCCGGTTTCGAGATTTACACCGCCGTCCACTTCAATTAGCGTTTGGGCATTTTTTTTAAGAATCAGGTTTTTCAACGCCCTCACTTTTTCTACCGAATATTCGATGAATTTTTGTCCTCCAAAACCGGGGTTAACCGACATCAGCAAAACCATATCGAGGTCTTTGATAATATCTTCGAGCAGCAGAACCGGCGTATGCGGATTTAGAGTAACTCCCGCCTTCATTCCGTGATTTTTTATTTCGCCTATCACTCTATGCAAATGCGTGCACGCTTCGTAATGCACGTTCATCATATACGTTCCGGCGGCAGCGATTTCGGCAACAAATTTTTCGGGTTGCACGATCATCAGATGCACATCTAACGGTTTTTGCGTTTTTTCTTTCAATATATCAATTATGGGAAATCCGAACGAAATGTTGGGAACAAAAACACCATCCATAATATCAAGGTGTATCCAGTCGGCTTCACTCCGATTGAGCATTTCGAGGTCTTTTTCGAGATTCAGAAAATTTGCCGCCAGCAATGAAGGTGCAATCAAATGACTCATATCCTTATCAATTTTAAGTGTTCAAAGATAATAAAAAGTCAATTGATAATGAAGGAATTTAAAGGATTAGGTAGTTTTTTCTCCACGCGAAGCGAATTTGCGTATTGAAGAACGATGTAAATACTCAAACGGCAGGGAGTTTTTGCATTGGTCTTTTTAGACAACGTAAATCGATGAGTAAAATTGGGCATAGGTATATTTGTTTAAATAATAAGATTTATTGCAGCTATTGCAGCATTTTAATTAGATAATACCTTCGGTGATAGTGCAGCGCGATAAATTGATTTTCGTCGAATAAGTTCAATATCACAACTTTATCATGAACGAAGTGAATATTATCGTTCTGTTGAAAACGGAACATTATCGCAAAGCGTTATCGACATGCAATATTACGATAAATAATTCAACGAACTTAATTTAGAAACGGCTTTCTCTTTCATTTATTATCCAGACAGTTAAAAACGTCAAAAAAATAGAGCTACCCCGCGTAATTATGCTTTTAGCGAGCAATCCCAAAACAAGGAAGTTTGTAAAGATTTTACTCATAAGCAATCAGCAGATAATCAAGAACGTTTTTTATCTATAATGAATATCCGCATAAGCACCTCACTTATTTATAGCCACATAGGAACATAGCATTTAAGTTTAAGATTTTAAAACAGAGACATATAGTAGCTACAGTAGCTTTGCTGCTGCTATGTGAAAAAACATTTTCTATGAAAAGCCTTTACATAATACTCTGCTACGCGCGAATCCCTTCGCATGGTAATCTACCACACGATACAATCGTACGGTAGCAATGGTCAGCATGCAATATTTCTATGTAACTATGTGGCTTTGAAAAAGAAATTTTTATTTTTGATTATTACGCAAGATGAGTATGGGGAAATATACGGTCATTCGTTTTTATTGCGATGAATAATGCGGGTTAGCACTCTTTTTTATGTATCTTTGCACAGTTTTTAAACATAAAAAAGAAAAATAATTATGAAGAAATTTTCAATCCTGTTAATTACAGCTATCGTTTTGATTTCTTGTCAGAACAAAACGTACAAAATTACCGGAACGGTTACCGATCCTGCTTATGAAGGCAAGAACGTGTATGTTCAGGAAATGACTGCCAATGAAATGGTACCGGTTGACACTGCTGTTATTACAAACGGCACATTCACATTCGAAGGCCTTGCCGATTCTACTGTATTGCGTTTTATCGCTCTCGATCCAACGGTTAACCCGCAAAAACCGTCAAGAGTCCTTGCAATTTTAGAACCGGGCAGTATCAATGTTAAATTTGACTCTACCATTACCGTTTCAGGCTCAAAATTGAATGATGCTTATAACTCGTTTATGAAAGATCAAGAAAATGTGAGAAAAGAAATGCGGGCACTTTCGAAACAATATCAGGAAGCTGCATCTGCCGGGACAATGACGGATTCTCTCGATGCCGTAATTAATGAACAATACGATAAATTGTCAGGCGACATAACTACAAAAACTGCCGATTTCATCAAGTCTAATATCACAAACCCACTTGGAAAATTTTTGTTTATGACTTCTGCTGAAATGTTTGAGCCTGAAACGCAAAGAGAAATTCTTGCCCTTACCGATGATGCTTATAAATCGCAGGATAACATCAAACGCATCGTTACCCGTCTCGAAAATGCTGAAAAAGTAGCTATCGGACAAAAATTTGTTGATTTCACGATGCCCGATCCTAACGGAAACAATGTCTCGTTGTCAGATTACGCCGGAAAAGGGAAAGTGGTTCTGGTTGATTTCTGGGCAGCCTGGTGTGGCCCTTGCCGCAATGAAATGCCTAATGTGGTTGCTGCTTATAACAACTACAAAGACAAAGGTTTTGAAGTAGTGGGTGTTTCACTCGACAGAGAAAGAGAAAGATGGTTGAGCGGTATTAAAGAAATGAATATGACCTGGCCACAAATTTCTGACCTGAAATTCTGGGAAACTCCGGTTGTAGATCTTTATGCTTTTCGCGGGATTCCTCATACCGTTCTTTTGGACAAAGACGGAACCATTATCGCGAAAGATCTTCGTGGAGCAGCATTGCACAACAAACTGAATGAATTGTTGGGAGAATAATTTTAGTTATTCTAAAATACAGGACAGGAAGCTGTCTCATAACGAGGCAGCTTTTTTTTTACATTATGCTGCATAAGCTAATTTTTTTCTGCCCGATTCTTCAACTTTTTCAAATTCGATAAATTT
>MVZJ01000011.1 GCA_002069095.1 Bacteroidetes bacterium ADurb.BinA174
TATGCCTGTTGCTCCGCAAAAAGTAGTTTTCAATGCCAATAAACCGTTTATTTACGTAATTCAGGAAAACTCCACCGGCGCCATTTTGTTTATGGGTGTGGTGAAAGATATATAATAAACCGGTGTCAGGTTTATTCATATTTTCAATAATTTTTTATTTAAACATTAAACCGCTCAATGCTTTACATGCGTTGAGTGGTTTTTTACTTTATATTTATAGGTAATTATTGTTTTCCAAAAAAACAAATTATATATAATTGGTAAACAAGTAAGTTTGACCAAATGGAAAACTTTTACGCTTCATTCAGAATTTAAAACGCTTATAATAAGTATTATAAAAAATATTTTGGAAAACTTATTATTTTGTTGAAAACTTTTTATTGTTTTTTTTGGTTAACCTTAAAACATTTCTTAAACTTGCAATCCCAAATAACCATACTGTGGGAAAATTTACAATTTTATTATTTGTATAACATTTTACATTTATTTCGGTCAAAAAAAATAATTAATGGAAAAAAGGATTTATGCTTTCGACGAAGCTTATAATGCATCGTTTGAATATTTTAAGGGCGATGAACTTGCAGCGAAAGTTTGGGTTAGCAAGTACGCTTTAAAAGACAGCGAGGGTAATATTTACGAGAAAACGCCTGAAGACATGCACTGGAGATTGGCAAACGAAGTAGGAAGAATCGAGAAGAAATATGCCAATCCGTTAAGTGAAAAAGAACTGTTCGATTTGTTCGATCGGTTCAAGTACATTATCCCGCAGGGAAGCCCGATGACGGGAATCGGAAACGATTTTCAGGTAGCATCGTTGTCCAACTGTTTTGTGATCGGGATGGGTGGTAGCGCCGATTCTTACGGAGCGATCATCCGTATCGATGAAGAACAGGTACAACTGATGAAGCGTCGCGGCGGAGTGGGGCACGACCTGTCGCACATTCGTCCTAAGGGATCGCCCGTTAAGAATTCCGCACTCACGTCTACAGGGTTGGTTCCGTTTATGGAAAGATACTCCAATTCTACGCGCGAAGTTGCGCAAGATGGCCGTCGTGGTGCGTTGATGTTGAGTGTTTCCATCAAGCATCCCGATGCGGAAGATTTTATCGATGCCAAACTGGAGCAGGGGAAAGTTACAGGAGCCAATATTTCGGTGAAAATAGATGATGATTTCATGAAGGCTGCCTTCGAGGGAAAACCCTACGTTCAAAAGTATCCCATTGATTCGGACACTCCAAAATACGAAAAAACGATAAGCGCAAGGGAACTTTGGAAAAAAATCGTACACAACGCGTGGCGTTCGGCAGAGCCGGGAGTGTTGTTTTGGGACACGATTATCCGTGAATCTGTTCCCGATTGCTATGCCGATTTGGGTTTCCAAACGGTTTCAACCAATCCTTGCGGTGAAATTCCGTTGTGTCCTTACGACAGTTGCCGCTTGTTGGCTGTTAATTTGTACTCTTACGTGGTGAACCCGTTCAAGGAAAATGCTTATTTCGATTTTGAACTTTTCGGTAAACACATTCGTCTTGCCCAGCGTATTATGGACGATATCATCGATTTGGAGTCTGAAAAAATCGACAAGATTCTTGAGAAAATCAATAGCGACCCCGAGTCGGAAGAAGTAAAATCATCGGAACGCAGGTTGTGGGAGAAAATCCGTAAGAAAACCCTCGAAGGTCGCCGTACAGGTGTGGGCATCACCGCCGAAGGCGATATGCTCGCCGCATTGGGAATTCGTTACGGCTCGGAAGAAGGAAACGATTTTTCGGAAAAAGTGCACAAGATGGTAGCGTTGAATGCCTACGCTTCGTCGGTGGAGATGGCGAAAGAACGCGGCGCCTTTGAAGTGTACGATGCAAAACGGGAGAAAGACAATCCGTTCGTGAACAGGCTGAAAGCAGAAGATGAGCAGCTGTACAAAGATATGGTGAAATATGGCCGCCGAAACATCGCCTGCCTCACTATTGCGCCCACAGGAACAACCAGTCTGATGTCGCAAACCACATCGGGAATCGAGCCGGTTTTCATGCCGGTTTACAAGCGTCGCCGTAAGGTAAATCCAAACGATAAGGACGTGAAAATCGATTTCGTGGATGAAAACGGGGATTCGTGGGAAGAATACGTGGTTTTCCACCATAAGTTCGTTGATTGGATGGAAGCCAACGGACACTCGACTATCAAAAAATACACGAACGAAGAAATCGACGCATTGGTAGAGAAATCTCCGTATTATAAAGCCACTTCAAACGATGTGGACTGGCTGATGAAAGTGCGTATGCAGGGGCGTGTACAAAAATGGGTAGACCATAGCATCAGTGTTACCATCAATTTACCGAGCGATGTATCGGAAGAACTCGTAGGCGAACTGTACATGGAAGCGTGGAAAAGCGGATGCAAAGGTTGTACTGTTTATCGCGATGGTTCCCGTTCGGGTGTGCTGATCACTAACGAAGAAAAGGAAGAAACCAAAAGCGATGAAGATTGCTACGAGTTACCGCAGATAGTAACATCCCGTCCTACGGAATTGGAAGCCGATGTGATTAAGTTTCAGAATAATAAGGAGAAATGGATTGCTTTTATCGGGTTGCTCAACGGACGTCCTTACGAGATTTTTACCGGACTTAACGATGAAGATGACGGAATAATGATTCCTAAGAACGTAACTACCGGGAAAATTATTAAAGCATATTATAACGATGGGCAAAAACATTATGATTTTCAGTTCCAAAATCGTCGAGGTTACAAAATTACCATTGAAGGGTTAGACAGCAAGTTTAATCCCGAATTTTGGAATTATGCCAAACTTATTTCGGGAGTACTTCGCTACGGAATGCCCATCGATCAGGTAATCAAGCTGGTATCGGGGCTGGAACTCGACAGTGAAACTATCAACACTTGGAAGAACGGCGTTGAGCGTGCGCTGAAACGTTATTTGCCCAACGAAACCGAAATGAAAGGTCAAAAATGTCCTGTTTGCAATCACGAATCGCTGGTTTTCGAAGAAGGTTGCCTAAAATGCCGCAACTGCGGAGCATCTAAGTGCGGATAATTTATAATTGTCCATCAGTTCTAAGTGAGCTGAGGGATAAAATTAAGAAAAAGCGATACCAACCTGTATCGCTTTTTTGATGACTTTTTTGACTATAATTCTTATATTTTAATTGTCCATGGCTATTTTAATAATTTCTCATTTTTTAAATCATTAATAATCTGCTTAATTTGATAATGTTTTAAATTAAGTGACGGATGAAGATTTCAACTCTTTCTAAGAGCAAATATAATTATCTTCAGTGACAAGAAACTGTTTTTCTCTTTTTTAATTTTCAAACAATTTTCTACCTTTGTCTTATGAGCGACACCTATAAAACCATTATCCAACCAGCCGAAGGCTATATCACTGAGAAGAAAAGCAAATTCATCTCATTTGTTTTTCCAGTGAAAACCGCCGAAGAAGTAAAAGAAATTGTGGACGAATATCGCAGAAAATATTACGATGCGCGCCACGTCTGTTGGGCGTACATGTTGGGGTCGGGTAGGGAGGATTACCGCACAAATGATGATGGGGAGCCGTCGGGAACGGCAGGAAGGCCTATACTCGGACAAATTAATTCTTTTGAACTCACCAACGTTTTAATTCTCGTAATCCGATATTTCGGCGGAACGCTTTTGGGTACAAGCGGATTGATTAAAGCTTACAAGGAAGCGGCGGAAGATGCCATAAAAAATGCAGAAATCGTTGAAAAAACAATCGATGAAACATTTACCATTCGTTTCGAATATTTGTTGCTTAACGATGTGATGCGCGTGTTAAAACAATTCGAAAACGTGACTTGGGAGCAGAATTTCAAAGAAAGCTGCACGATGAAACTCAGCATCCGTAAATCGGAATTTCAACGATTACACGATAGCCTTTCGCAATTTTACGGTGTAAAAATTGAAAAAGAATAGGGGAATTGAATGTAATTTACTGTAAATAAAACTATTAAATCTGAAAATCACTTTTATTCTCACCATTTTTTCACAATAATTAGTAACAAAATTTTGAAAAATTCTTTTTGCTAACACAAAATGACTACTTTTGCAACCTGAAAATGAAGTAAAATTTCCCGCTGGGAGCATAAAATAAGAGAATGGCAAAGAATTTGGTTATCGTTGAGTCGCCTGCGAAGGCAAAAACTATTGAAAAATTTTTGGGAAGCGATTTTAAAGTAATGTCGAGTTACGGTCATGTTCGCGACCTTAAAAAGAAAGATTTCAGTATTGACATAAATAATAATTTCGAACCCATATACGAGATTCCGTCCGACAAGAAGAAAGTTGTTACGGAGTTGAAAGCTGCATCCAAAAACGCTGAAACCGTATGGCTCGCTTCCGATGAAGACCGCGAAGGAGAAGCCATATCGTGGCATTTATACGATGTGTTGAATTTGAAAAATAAAGATACCAAACGAATTGTTTTTCACGAAATCACTAAGCCGGCCATTCAGGAAGCTGTAAAAAATCCACGGAAAATAAATAAAAATTTAGTCGATGCGCAACAGGCTCGCCGCGTATTAGACAGAATCGTAGGTTTTGAACTTTCGCCTGTTTTGTGGCGCAAAATAAAACCGGCGCTTTCGGCCGGAAGGGTTCAATCCGTTGCTGTGAGGCTTATTGTGGAACGCGAACGTGAAATTCAAAACTTTAAAAGTGAAGCTGCTTACCGGATTATCGCTATTTTTACCAAAGAAGAAAACGGTCAGCACTATGAAATCAAAGCCGAATACAACAAACGAATTCAAACCAAAGAAGAAGCGTTTGAGTTGCTCGAAAAACTAAAAACTTCGGTTTTCACGGTGGAAGATATCACCACCAAACCGGCAAAGAAATCGCCTGCGCCACCGTTCACCACATCTACATTACAACAAGAAGCGTCGCGAAAACTCGGTTTCTCGGTGGCGCAGACGATGATGATAGCGCAACGTTTGTATGAATCGGGGCGGATCACGTATATGAGAACCGATTCCGTTAATTTATCCGCTCTTTCCATTAATACTACTAAAGCTGAGATAATTGAACAATACGGTGAAAACTACCTGAAAATCAGGAAGTACACCACCAAATCCAAAGGTGCGCAGGAAGCGCACGAAGCCATCCGTCCTACTTACATAAATGAGCACGAAGTGAGTGGAACAGTTCAGGAAAAGCGCCTCTACGACCTGATTTGGAAACGAACTATTGCCTCGCAAATGGCTGACGCAGAACTGGAAAGAACAGTAGCTACCATCGATATTTCCAATGCCGATGGAAAATTTATCGCTACCGGCGAAGTAATTAAATTCGACGGGTTTTTGCGTGTTTATATGGAAGGAACCGACGATGAAAATGGCGAAAATGAAGGCGGCCTGCTTCCTCCGATGACAGTAAAGGAAGTGTTGCCGATGCAGGAAACTGTTGCTACCGAACGCTTTACTCAACGTCCGCCACGATATACCGAAGCTTCGCTTGTACGTAAAATGGAAGAGT
The DNA here is from genome assembly GCA_002069095.1 of Bacteroidetes bacterium ADurb.BinA174. Classification (GTDB taxonomy): domain Bacteria; phylum Bacteroidota; class Bacteroidia; order Bacteroidales; family Dysgonomonadaceae; genus Petrimonas. The sequence continues at coordinate 5,509 of MVZJ01000011.1, forward strand.
TAGGCATTGGCCGTCCATCCACGTATGCGCCCACCATTTCAACTATACAGAATCGTGAGTATGTTGAAAAGAAAACCGTGGAGGGTGTAGAAAGGGTTTACAACATCCTTACGTTGAAAAACGGAAAAATAAAAGATACCGATAAAAAAGAAATTGCGGGAATCGACAAAAATAAACTCGTTCCAACCGATATTGGAACTGTGGTAAACGACTTTTTGGTGGAGTTTTTTCCGAGGATTGTCGATTACAATTTCACTGCAAATGTTGAAAAGGATTTCGATACTATTGCTGAAGGCAAACAGCAATGGAACAGTGCAATAAAGGATTTTTATAAAGTATTTCATCCGATTGTGGAAGAAACAATGGAGATGCGAATGGAGCACAAAGCCGGTGAGCGTGTGCTTGGGCAAGACCCTAAAACAGGGCGTCAGGTATCGGTTAAAATCGGCCGGTATGGCCCGTTGGTGCAAGTGGGAACTCCCGATGAAGAAGATAAACCGAAATTCGCTTCGTTGCAAAAAACACAATCCATCGAAACTATAACGTTGGAAGAAGCGCTCAAATTATTCGATTTACCCCGTTCGCTCGGTGCGTTTCGCGATAAAGAAATGACTGTTGGCGTGGGACGTTTCGGCCCTTATATCCGTCACAACAACAAGTTTGTTTCGTTGCCGAAAGGCGTTGATCCGTTAGAAATTACTGCCGAAGAAGCTGTGGAACTTATTGAAGCGAAAGAGAAAAAAGATAAGGAAAAGATCATTAAAGCATTTGCTGAAGAACCTGAATTGCAGGTGTTGAACGGCAGATACGGCCCGTATATCGCTTATAAAAAAGAGAATTACAAAATTCCTAAATCGCAAAAACCGGAAGAACTGACGTTAGAACTTTGTAAACAGATTATCGATGGGACGTTAAAAACCAATTCTGCAAAAAAGACTACGAAAAAAGTGGCGAAAACAACTAAAACTCAGGCAAAAAAAACAAAAAAGTAGTAAAGACGGTCCCGAAGTGTCGAGATTTCCGTTACACTTCAATGTGTGCTCTGTCTTTTTCATAAAACCAAAATGAACACTCAAATCCGGCCATCAATCTACTCAGATTTACCGCATTTGATGCAAATCTACGAAACCGCACGCCGTTTTATGCAACAAACCGGTAATGCAGGTCAATGGGTAGACGGTTATCCCAAAAAAGAACTTCTAATCGATGATATAAAGCAAGGTCACAGTTATGTTTGCCTTAATGAAAACAACGAAATAACAGGCACTTTCTATTTCATCGTTGGCGAAGAACCCACTTACCTTAAAATTTACGAAGGGTCATGGTTAAACGATGAACCTTATGGAGTTATTCATCGGATTGCTTCCTCCGGAAAAGAAAAAGGGATTGCTGAAACCTGTATCAATTGGTGTTTGGAAAAATGCAAAAATTTGCGCATCGATACGCATCGCGATAATAAAGTGATGCAAAACATTCTTCAAAAACTCGAATTCACTTATTGCGGCATTATTTATTTAGATAACGGAGATGAAAGATTGGCGTATCAAAAAAGTTATGAGTCTTAGGTTATGAGTTATAAGAGATAAGTTGCGAAGTAGTTCATATACATCAAATCCAATTAGTATTTTAAGCAAAGTTAACCTAATTGCGTGCAACGTTTTTTTGTTTTTTGCATCTTATATAAACAGACCTAAATAAATTAATAAAGTTGAATTATGCAAACTCCAAAATTACTCGGTTTTATTTTCTTAGCCATAACGTTCATTTTCAGCACTTGCGAACGATTTACGTTCCCTGATTCCGATCCTTCCAATTACGGGAAACTATCAGTAACGGGAAAAAAGAAGCTTAAAAAAATTATAAAGGATGATACGTTAATAACAGAGCTTATTTACGATCCGTCCGGCAATGTTACCGAAATCAAGCACTACAACAATTCCGGTGATGTTTCAAGTGAAAAACTTGAATACAATGACAAAGGTCAATTAATTCAACGTTCGTATTGGGGAAACCTGAAAGATCATTATATCTATAAAAATGGCAAGTTGTCGGAAATGTACACTGAAAATACGTTGAACCCTGAATATGAATATCGTCTTGTATATCAATATAAAGGTGATCGCATTTCTCGTGCAGAAGCATTTTCTCGCGGTAAATTGCTGGGGCTCATAGTTTTTGAGTATGACAATAAAGGTAATACCGTTGTGCGCTCAGAAAAATACAAAACTGTTGAAATATCCGCGTACAGATATACTTATGATAACAAAGTCAATCCTTTTCATTTTCCGGGTCAAAGCCCAATCGATATGATACAGCGAAATAATCCTGTGAAGTCATATGTTTCAAATGTTCTTTTCTCACATATACCGCAGGAAATCACTACCAAATATACATATGATACCAATGGTAATCCATTAACTTCTTTTAGTTATATCACTGAAAAACAGGATGTTATTATTAATAGATTAAAATATATTTATGAATAAGGAAGTGCAAAAGAAAAATAATATCTATGCCTTTAACAAGATTTTTAGTACAATATTAATCCAACTATCCCCGACAAAACTATTAACAGAATAGGATCTACTTTCTTTATGGAGGCGAGAAAGACTGCTCCAAAAATTATCCAACTTTTGTAATCGATAAAATTGTGGCTGTCAATCAATAATAGTGCGGCAGACGCTATTAATCCTATTACAGCCGGTTTCAGAACCGATAAGGATGCCTGCATCCATTGATTTTTATTTAGTTTGACGAAAAAAGCACACACGATTGTCATCAGAATAAGCGAAGGAATGCTTACAGCAAGCGTACTGAGCGCCGAACCTAAAATGCCGTAAATGTTACCAAACCCAGCGTTGGTAACAACCGAATATCCAATGTATGTTGCAGAATTGAAAGCAATGGGTCCGGGTGTTGTTTGAGAAATAGCCACAATATCGGTAAAATTACTCACCGAAATCCAGTTGTGAGTCTCTACTACTTCATGCTGAATAAGGGGAAGCATGGCGTATCCGCCTCCAAAACCGAAAAGCCCGATTTTCAGAAATGACCAGAATAGCGATAAATACAAGTGTATAAGTTCCATAACTATCCCATTAACGTTTTAATCTTTTCTTTACATACGCCAAATGCAGAATTCCCATCGCAATCGCACCCAACACAATGTAAATGGGTGAAACCCCAAGCAACCAAACTAAAAGAGCCACAGAAACGGGTATCCAGCCGTTCTTCCAGTTTATTTTAGCCGACTTTCCCAACATCAGAAGCGGCGCTGCAATCAATGCTACAACGGCCGGACGAATACCTTTGAAAATTCGTTCCACTACCGGATTGTCTTTAAATTGAACAAAAATCATGGCAATAAACAGGATTACAATAAACGAAGGCAGAATGATACCCAATCCCGAGAACAAACTTCCTTTGAATCCCCTTCTTTTATTCCCTACAAATAAGGCAGTATTCAAGGCAATAGGCCCCGGCATGGACTGGGCAATGGCAAGCATATCCATGAATTCGTCGTCGTTGAGCCACGTTCGTTTTCTCACTACTTCGTTTCTGATCAAAGGAATCATAGCATAACCACCTCCAAAGGTAAACGCCCCGATCTTAAAAAAAACCAGAAACAGTTCCCAATATTGTTTATATAAACTCATATCATTTTAAATCGAAAAAAGCAGATTGCAAATTGATGTAATCGCTTGCTAATCTGCTTTCTATAAGAAGCCGCACCGGTAGAATAAGTCGAAACTCCTTATGACAGGATTTGAGTGTCCCGGAATCTTTGTAATCCGCTGAGCATAAAAGCTTGTCCCGAAGGATGCGGCCCGCCATTGATGCCAAAAACGAGTCTCGGTTTATAAAAATGTAATTGATGAGTTTCCCTATCGACCAATGCGGCAATCACTCATTCATTTTATAAAGTCAAAGATACAATACAGATGTGAATTAAACAAGTTTTTTCAAGTTTTTTTTACCGAAAATGTCTTATTATCTTCTATAACATTATTTTACAAGTTGTTTTAATCTTGTAAAAACTTTTCAATTTCGTTGTCCGAAATCTCATAATTTTTTAAATCACCCGCCAAATACTGGTCATACGCGCTCATATCTACTAATCCGTGCCCCGAAAGATTGAAAAGAATCACTTTCCGTGTGCCTTCTTCCTTGGCTTTTTGTGCTTCACGAATAGCGGATGCAATGGCGTGAGTAGATTCGGGGGCGGGGATAATACCTTCGGTTTGAGCGAAGAGTACTCCTGCCTCAAATGTTTCCAATTGCGGAATGGCCACCGCCTCAATAAGATTATCTTTTTTTAATTGACTTACGATGCTTCCTGCGCCGTGATAACGTAATCCGCCTGCGTGAATATGAGCCGGAGTGAAGTTGTGTCCCAGCGTGTACATGGGGATAAGCGGCGTATAACCTGCTTCGTCGCCGAAATCGAATTTAAAGGTTCCGCGCGTGAGTTTGGGGCACGATGCCGGTTCAGCGGCAATAAACCGTGTTTTTTTGTCACCTTTAATAACGTGACGCAGGAAAGGGAAAGAAATCCCGGAGAAATTAGAACCGCCGCCAATACAACCGATAACGATATCGGGATATTCACCCGCCATTTCCATCTGTTTTTCGGATTCTAATCCTATAATGGTTTGATGTAGAGCCACATGATTTAATACGCTCCCCAGCGTGTATTTACATTTTGGCGTTTGCATAGCCAATTCAATGGCTTCGGAAATGGCCGTTCCCAAGCTTCCCTTATAATAAGGACGTTCGGTCAGCACTTTTCTTCCCGATTTGGTTGACATACTGGGAGATGCAATTACTTGTGCTCCCCACGTTTGCATCAGCGAACGGCGATACGGCTTTTGTTCGTAACTGATTTTTACCATGTAAACGGCAATTTCCAGCCCAAAAACCTTTCCGGCAAACGATAATGCGGTTCCCCATTGTCCGGCGCCGGTTTCGGTAGTAAGGTTGGTTGTGCCATCTAATTTATTGTAATAAACCTGAGGGAGCGCTGTGTTTAGTTTATGCGATCCTACGGGGCTCACACTTTCGTTTTTGAAATAAATATGTGCCGGAGTGTCCAGCGCTTTTTCTAAGGCGTAGGCTCTCACTAACGGTGAAGGACGATATATTTTGTATTTATCGTGTACTTCTTCGGGAATCTCGATCCACGCATCGGTTTCGTTAAATTCCTGACGGGAAAGTTCTTCTGCGAACAGCGGGAATAAATCTTCCGGTTTCAGCGGTTCTTTAGTTTCCGGACTGATCATCCGTTGTGGCTTGTTTTGCATGTCTGCCACCACGTTATACCAGTGTGTAGGAATTTCTGTTTCGGGTAATAAAATTTTTTTCGTTTTCATTTGTAATTGTTTTTTTAAAATTATTGTTTAGATGGTTTTGCTAATAATAAAAAGCAGCCTGTTATTAGTTAGACAACAGGCTGCTTTTTTTAACGATGATATAATTTCAAAAATTACTAAACGACAAAGCCGGCATTCCATTGTCTTAAATGAAATTTCTGCCAACGCCAAGTAATAATTGTATAATTATTGTTCATTTTTTAGTTGTTTGAATTGCAAATGTAGAGTTTTATTTTGAAATAACAAACATTTTGCTAAAAAAATCCGAAACTAAAATACCTCGGATTTTATTCTGATTTTTTAAAATCGTTACGGCTTATTTCTTTTTTGAGATTAATCCCCACAAAATCAGCACGATTAACGAACCTCCAATGGCTAATAACAAGTTAATAAGACTGAACTCATTCATAGTACCTAATCCAAAAAGAGTTCCGACCCATCCGCCGATAAAGGCTCCGGCAATTCCAATAAGTATTGTAACGATACATCCGCCCGGATCTTTTCCCGGTTTCAACCATTTGGCAATTGCACCTGCAATAAGGCCAAGAGCAATCCACGATAAAATTCCCATAATTTTTGCTTTTTGATTATTTGAAAGGTTTTTATTTTCGCTTCAAAAATAGGTAATTTATTTTAGAAGGGCTAATTTTTCATTTAAATTTTCCATTTTTTCCTGATTATTTCCATTTTGTCAGCCGATAGTTTCATTTCTAAAAAACTTTGTGCTACTTTTGCACAAACATATCAGAACTGTGCATTATATGACTGTCGTAATACCCAAAACAAAACGAAATCTCATAGAAGTAGCCCGGCAAATTTTTGCAAAAAAAGGCATTGAGAGCACTACTATGAACGAAATTGCGGAAGCATCGGGATATGGGCGCAGAACGATTTACACCTATTTTAAGAACAAGAAAGACATTTATAAGGCAGTTATCGGATCGGAGTTGCAAAAACTTTATTCTTCGTTGGAAGATGTTATTAAACGCGATTTGAATGCCGACGATAAACTAATGATGTTCACTTTTTCCCGATTAGAAATAATTAAAGATGTTGTAACCCGAAATGGAACACTTCGTGCCGATTTTTTCAGGGATATCTGGTTGGTGGAAAACGTTCGCAAAGAGTTTGATAAAAGGGAGATACATTATTTAGAAAACATTCTTGCCGACGGTTGCAAATCGGGTGTGTTTTCGATTAACGATATACCCAAAACAGCCGAGATATTGCATTATGCGCTGAAAGGGCTTGAAGTTCCGGTTATCAGGGGTGTGTTGAATTTAAGATTAGATAAACAGGAAGACAAAGAGATTGTTTATAATCTTGTTTTTAAAGGATTGAATAAAGAATAGTTTTGAGTTCCGAGGTCTAAATGTCTATTATTTTTAAAAATCTAACTATAAAAAATCTTGGTTTTTGGCTCTTAAAATAACAAATAATAAATTTAAAATCACAAATAATGAAACTATTAGAAGGAAAAACAGCGCTTATCACAGGTGCAGCTCGCGGAATTGGAAAAGCCATTGCGCTAAAATTCGCTTCGGAAGGAGCTAATATTGCATTTACCGATTTAAATATCGACGAAAATGCGCAAATCACCGAAAACGAAATTGCATCGCTGGGTGTTAAGTGCAAGGGATATGCTTCAAACGCAGCTAATTTCGACGAAACGCATAAAGTGGTGGAAGATATTATGAACGATTTCGGGCGTATTGATATTTTGGTTAACAACGCCGGAATTACAAAAGACGGTTTAATGATGCGTATGAGTGAACAGCAATGGGATGCGGTTATTAATGTGAACCTGAAATCGGCATTCAATTTTATTCATGCGGTAACACCCGTTATGATGCGCCAGAAATCGGGAAGCATTATCAATATGAGTTCGGTGGTGGGCGTTTCCGGAAATGCCGGACAATCTAATTATTCAGCTTCAAAAGCCGGTATGATTGGATTGGCAAAATCGATAGCAAAAGAGTTGGGCTCACGCGGAATTCGTGCCAATGCCATCGCTCCGGGATTTATTATTACCGATATGACGGCAGCGCTTTCTGAAGAGGTGCGCAATGAGTGGGCAAAGCAAATTCCATTGCGGCGTGGCGGTACTCCCGAGGATGTTGCAAATACGGCTGTTTATCTTGCATCTGACCTATCTTCGTATGTAAGTGGACAAGTAATTCACGTTTGTGGCGGAATGAATATGTAAAAAGTTATCTGTTTGCAGTTTTGAGTTATGAGTTCAGAACTGTGAGTTTTGAAATTTGAGGCACAAGGTTTATCTTTGTGTCTCTTTTTGTTTATTGAAATGCAGGTTTTATACGAAGACAATCATATCATTATTGTTAACAAGGCTCCGTCGGAAATTGTGCAAGGCGACAAAACCGGAGATAAACCGCTTTTGGATATCGTAAAAGACTATCTGAAAGTAAAATACAATAAACCCGGAAACGTATTTTGCGGGGTTACACATCGGTTGGATCGCCCGACAAGTGGAGTAGTAGTTTTTGCTAAAACAAGCAAAGCACTTTCACGCTTGAACGAAATGTTCAAAAACAACGAAATCGATAAAACCTATTGGGCAATCGTGAAAAAACTTCCGGCAAAAGCCGAAGCTACGCTTACGCATTACCTGATTAAAAACGAGCGTACCAATAAATCTACTGCTTACGATGTGGAAAAGCCAAACACCAAAAAAGCAGTGCTGCATTACAAAGTAATCGCTCAATCACAAAACTATCATTTATTGGAAGTGGACTTGGAAACAGGCCGTCATCACCAAATCCGGTGTCAGTTATCGAAGATAGGTAGTCCGATAAAAGGTGATTTAAAATACGGAGCTGAGCGCTCCAATCTTGATGGGAGTATCAGTTTGCACGCACGAAAAATATCGTTTGTTCATCCTGTTTCGAAAGAAAAAATAGAAGTAGTGGCGTCCACGCCTGAGGATGTATTGTGGAAAGCTTTGCTTGAATCGGTTTCCAAAATTCGTTAGCAACAACAATTTTGCTTAAATAGTTGGGAAAGTTCACTCAAAATCACCCGATCGAAGTCTTTTTTTTTCTGCTTGTCGTTTTTTATCATCGAGCCGTTTCTGAACCGATTTTAAGGTGCGTTTGGTAGCGATACGTTTTTCGTTAACATGTAGCGCTTTCGTTAGGAGCTTTTCTAATTTTGCAACAGCCGCTTTCTTGTTCATAACCTGCGACCTTTCTATATCGCTGCTGATTTGTAAAACTCCTTCTTTGTTAATACGGCTTTTCAGTTTTTCCAGTATTCTTTGCTTTTGTTCATCCGATAAAACCTGCGATTGGGCGATATTCAAAAACAACGTTACTTTGGTTTCCACTTTATTCACATTTTGTCCGCCACTTCCGCTGCTGCGTACTGTTGTAAAACTACATTCATTTATGAGTTTATCTATATCTGCCATCATCTCAAGCGATAAAGTTTTGTTGTTTTCAAGCAAAGATAATCTTTTTCTGCTTTAAAATAAAAATCAGTTTCTTAATAATCTTTTTCGAATGAAACGTTATTCTTCAATCTTTTTACCTAAATTTGTGCATTGAGAAAAACTTATTAAATAGAACATACATGAAACCAACATTATTCGTATTAGCAGCCGGAATGGGTAGCCGTTACGGAGGTTTGAAACAGTTAGACGGCTTGGGACCGAACGGTGAAACCATTATGGATTATTCGATTTACGATGCCGTAAATGCGGGATTCGGAAAACTTGTGTTTGTCATTCGTCAGTCGTTTGAAGAAGATTTTAGAGAAAAAATCGTAAAAAAATACGAGAAGCAAATTCACGTTGAACTTGTTTTTCAGGAATTGGATGCTCTTCCCGAAGGATTTTCCGTTCCTGAAGGCCGTGTAAAACCATGGGGAACAAACCATGCGGTAATGATGGGTAAAAATGTCATTCACGAACCGTTTGCAGTAATTAATGCAGATGATTTTTACGGTCGGGAAAGTTTCAAAGTACTGGCTAATTATCTGAATATGCTGGGAAATTCGGAAAATAAATATTGCATGGTTGGTTATCGGGTAGGGAACACGTTATCGGAAAGCGGAACGGTTGCCCGTGGCGTTTGCGAAACCGACGAGAGCGGAAATCTGACCGGTGTTGTTGAACGCACTCAGGTGAAACGTATTGACGGCATAGTGAAATATAAAGATGAAAACGATGATTGGATTGCCATTGACGACAATACACCGGTTTCTATGAACATGTGGGGGTTCACTCCCGATTATTTTAAGCACTCCGACGATTATTTCGTGCATTTTTTAAAAGGAAACACAGAAAACATAAAAGCAGAATACTTTATTCCGCTATTGGTAAACGAATTGATTGTAAATGGAAATTCATCAGTGAAAGTGTTGGATACGCCTTCAAAATGGTTTGGTGTAACATACGCTGATGATCGTCCCGAAGTAGTAGCTAAGTTGCAAAAACTCGTGGACGATGGAATTTATCCGTCGCCGTTGTGGTAAATCTGAAAATGCCGAATGTTAGATGACCGATGTTGTCTGACGTCTGCTCTCTGACATCTGTTGTCTTTTAAAATGGTTGATATCTTTATCATATTATTCCTCATTATCCTGAATGGTTTTTTTGCCATGTCGGAGATTGCTGTGGTATCGGCAAAAAAGACCAAACTCGAAAGCGAACGTAAAAAAGGAAATAAAGGGGCAAAAAAGGCATTAGAATTACAATCCGATCCCGATAGTTTTCTTTCATCGGTGCAAGTGGGTATTACACTTATTGGAATCGTGAACGGTGCTTACGGGGGCGCCACGCTTTCGGTTTACCTGAAACCGTTTTTCAATCAGTTTGCGTGGAGTGCACCATACGCAGAAACTATTTCTCTGGTAGTCGTAGTGGTTGCGATCACTTATTTATCGATTGTTATCGGAGAATTGGTCCCGAAAACCATCGCTATAAACAGCGCCGAAAGAGTTGCCATTGTTGTTTCGCGCCCCATTTATTTTGTCAGCATTATTTTTTATCCTTTTGTGCAGTTTTTGGCCGTTTCCACCAGTTTGTTTAACAAGCTTATCGGACTGAAACCTAAAGATGATGTGATTTCGGAAATGGAGCTGCGGGCGATGCTGAAAACCGCATCAAAAGAAGGAGTCATAGAAAGGGAAGAAAACATCATTCACGAACAAGTTTTTTATTTTTCCGACAAACGGGCTCGCCATTTGATGACACATAGAACTGATGTGGAATGGGTGGATATTTTGAAAGAAAAACAGAAAGTGATAACCGATCTGATGCAAACCAAACACAGCAGGGTTCTCGTGTGCAACAAAACGTTGGATGAATTTATAGGTATTGTATCGATGAAGGAATTATTTTCGGAATTATATAAGAAAGGGGATATCGATATCCAAAAACTGGTTCAAGAACCGTTGATAATTCCGTCTACGCTCCGAGCGCGAAAAGTGCTGGAACAGTTCCGGCAAAAACATAAATTTTTCGCTGTTGTAGTGGATGAATACGGAAGTTTAGATGGAATCATTACGCTTCACGATATTATAGAAAATCTGGTGGGTTCCATTCCAAACGAGAATGAAATTGAAGAACCCGATATCTTTATGCGAAACGAAAATTCGGCGCTCATAAATGGCGAAGCGCCGATTGAAGTATTAGCTAATTTTATTGATGATTTTATCATCGATTTCGAAGAAATAGATTATTCTACCGTTGCCGGATTTGTGTTGTCTAACATCAACAAAATTCCGCAGGTGGGGGACGTTTTTATGTATGAAAATACTACTTTTGAGATCGTGGATGTTGATGGAAATAAAATCGATAAAGTAATGGTCACTAAAAAAACGAAATCATATCACGAATAGTTGCAATTTTCTCTTGTTTATAATAGATAAAAACTATGTGTAATTTATATAATTAATAATCAAAAAGTCAGGTGATTGTAGATTTTAAGTGGAAATATATTCCTCAAAAAAAGGATTTTATGATAAATAAATATGTTTTATAACACATTTTCAAATTCGTTGAATAGTTTAAAAATGTGTTATTTTTACACGAATTTTCAAAGAAAGATCCAGTCTTCATCATCTTATCTTTAAAACTTCAAAAAACATGGATAATAAGTATAGCAAGTCCGGTTTGCTATCAAGTGCGTTTATAAAAGAAATCGATGGAAAACAAACCGGTTTATACGTTCTTGCCAATAAAGTTGGAAGCGAAATGACAGTCACAAATTATGGTGCAAAAATTGTTTCGTTGATGGTTCCCGATAAAAATGGAACCCTCATTGATGTTGTATTGGGACATTCCTCCATTGATGAATATCTCAACTCCGAAGAACCCTATTTCGGTGCTGTTTGCGGCCGTATAGCCAACCGGATTGCCAACGGAAAATTCATGTTGGAAGGTAAAGAATACACGCTTACCATTAATAACGGACCCAATTCGCTTCATGGTGGCTTAAAAGGGTTTAATGCTGTTGTTTGGGATGTGGTAAACATCTCTGAAAACAGCATCGAATTACACTATTTATCGGTAGACGGCGAAGAAGGATTCCCCGGAAATCTGTCGATAACCATTATTTACACGTTGACAGAAGATAACGCTCTGGATATTGTTTACAAAGCCATTACCGACAAAACAACTATCTTGAATCTCACTAACCATTCCTATTTTAATCTTTCAGGAGAAGGTGATCCCTATATTGGAGATCATTTACTCATGCTGAATGCAGATACATATCTTCCAACCGATAATACTGCTATTCCTTACGGACCTGCAGAGCCGGTAAAAGGCACTCCCATGGATTTTACAACTTCACACACCATCGGTGAGAGAATCAATGATGATTTTGAACAGCTTCATTTTGGCAAAGGATACGACCACACGTATATTCTGAATAAACAAAGTGAAAATGAATATTCATTTGTTGGTGTTTGCGAATCACCAAAAACGGGTATAAAAATGGAAATGTATACTACCGAGCCAGGAGTTCAAATGTACACCGGAAATTGGATGACCGGTGGATTTGAAGCCAAAAAAGGTCATCGATATCCCGAACGTTCGGCTGTTTGCTTTGAGACACAACATTATCCCAACAGCATCAATAAACCCGATTATCCTTCGGTGATTTTAAAACCAGGGGATGTTTTCAATTCAAGAACAACCTATAAATTTTCGATATAAAAACAGATATCTCAAAATAAATTAACATTTTTTATTAATATCAAAAAGTATGAATACAACAACTAATCAGAAAAGTAACCGGATAGTGCCCATCATTATGATGATTGCGCTGTTTGGAATGATCTCATTCGTGACCAATCTTGCTGCACCTATGGGACAAGTATTAAAAGAACAATTTGGAGTTTCCAATTTTCAGGGCTTACTTGGAAATATGGCAAACTTCATTGCTTATGCCGTAATGGGAATTCCGGGAGGTATCCTTCTGCAGCGGGTAGGCTATAAGAAAACAGCACTTACCGCAATTGCAATTGGTTTCGTGGGAGTATTTATTCAGTTCCTTTCGGGACATGTTCCGCATGCTGTTGCTTTTGCCGTATATTTGCTTGGGGCTTTTGTAGCCGGTTTTTCCATGTGTTTGTTAAATATTGTGGTTAACCCTATGTTGAACACATTAGGCGGCGGTGGAAATAAAGGGAACCAGCTTATTCAGGTAGGTGGATCCTTTAACTCTGTAATGGGAACATTTACACCTGCTTTTGTAGGTGTTTTAATTGGTGAAGCTACCAAAGCTAATATCAAAGACGTATTTCCGGTAATGTATATTGCTATGGGTGTATTTGCCCTTGTTTTCATCGTAATGTTAATCGTTAATATTCCGGAACCTCATGCTACCAAAACAAAAGAGCCTCTAAAGAATCTGATGAGTGGTGCAATGAAATTCAGACATTTTGTTTTGGGGGCTATTGCTATCTTTGTTTATGTTGGTGTTGAAGTTGGTACACCCGGCATATTGATTTTATGGTTGTCTGATACGCCAGTTGGAAAAACAACAGCGGGATTTGTAGCAGGCACATATTGGTTTCTTATGTTGGTAGGAAGATTGCTGGGTGCTTCGTTAGGTAGCAAAATTTCAAGTAAGACGATGTTATCATCACTTTCTTTGGTTGGCATAATCCTCGTATTGGCTGCAATATTTTCACCTACCACTACTCAGGTTGCCATTCCGGCACTTCAGACCTCGGCAACCGGTGCACTTTCGTTTGGAATGGTTCAAGTTCCCATCAATGCAATGTTTCTTGTTATCATTGGTATTTGTACTTCCATTATGTGGGGTAGTATTTTTAATCTTTCGGTAGAAGGATTAGGTAAGTTTACACCGGCTGCTTCAGGAATTTTTATGGTATTGGTTTGTGGTGGAGGAATTTTACCGGCTATTCAAGGCGCTGTAGCTGACGCTGGGGGTTATCTTACCAGTTACTGGGTGATCTTTATCGGCTTGGCTTACCTGTTATTCTACGCTTTAATAGGTTCGAAAAACGTGAATAAAGATATTCCTACCGTAGATGTAGAAGACGTTCCGGCGTAAATTGCATCCTAAAGTTTATCCACCGAAGAACAAATGAAATAATTACAAAGAAAAATGACAAAAGAACAAGTTTTAAAAGTTTATCAGGAAAAATTCGGTAATGATACACCTGAAGTTTACGCGTCCCCCGGGCGCGTAAACCTCATTGGTGAACATACAGATTATAATGGAAGTTTTGTTTTCCCGGGTGCTATCGATAAAGGAATGATAGCTGCTATCCGATTAAACGGGACCGATAAAGTACGTGCATTTGCCATAGATTTAAACGAGAGTTCGGAATTCGGACTTAACGAAGAAGATTTGCCAAAAGAAGGTTGGGCAAAATATATTTTCGGTGTATGCCGCGAAATTATTAAACGCGGTGGAGAAGTAGTTGGCTTCAATACCGTTTTTGCCGGAGATGTTCCGTTAGGAGCGGGAATGTCGTCGTCTGCTGCATTGGAAAGCACTTATGCTTACGCATTGAACGATATGTTGAGTCTTGGAATCGATAAATTCGAACTGGCACGCATCGGACAATCTACTGAACACAATTACGTAGGCGTAAAATGTGGTATTATGGATCAATTCGCATCGCTTTTCGGTAAGAAAGGACACCTAATCCGTTTGGATACCAAAACAATGGAATACGAGTATTTCCCGTTTAATCCCGAAGGATATAAACTGGTGTTGCTCGATACCGTTGTGAAACACGAGTTGGCTTCATCAGCATACAATAAACGTCGTGAATCGTGCGAACACGCCGCGGCGACTATCGCTAAACGTCATCCTGAAGTAAAATTCCTTCGCGATGCCACAATGGACATGCTTAAAGAGGTAAAAGACGAGATTTCGGAAGAAGACTACATGCGTGCCGAATACGTGATTGAAGAAACGCAACGCGTGAGAGATGTCAGCGCCGCATTAGAACGTGGCGATTATGAAACCGTTGGTGAGAAAATGTATGAAACACACCACGGAATGAGTAAACTCTACGAAGTGAGCTGCGAAGAACTCGATTTCCTTAATGATGTGGCTAAAGAACATGGTGTTACAGGTTCTCGGGTTATGGGCGGCGGTTTTGGTGGCTGTACCATCAATTTGGTGAAAGACGAATTGTATGATTCATTCGTTGAAGATGCCAAAAAACAATACAAAGAAAAATACGGTCACGAGCCTAAGGTGTACGACGTTGTTATAAGTGACGGTGCACGTAAGTTATAAATTTTACATTTTATAAACCAAAAAAAGAGGGAAACCACCATTTCCCTCTTTTTATGAAACCGACATGATTAAAATAATCATTAAACACCTTTGTAAATGATTATTTTAAACATCAAAGGTTCCATACACCGAAATGTAAAAATTAAAAATAATCGTATGAAATTAAACAATAAACCTTTCTTCAATATGCCAACCGGATTTTATTCTCACGATGCAAAGTTTCTTATTGCCGTTGATTGTATTATTTTCGGATTTAAAGACAAGGAACTCAATATTTTATTAACACGTCGCCCGCTTGAACCAAACAAAGGCGAATGGTCGCTTATGGGTGGTTTTATGGACGAAAATGAGAGCGTTGATGAAGCTGCCGAAAAAGTTCTGTATAGATACACGCGACAAAAAGGTATTTACATGGAACAGGTTGGAGCATACGGCGAAATTGAGCGCGATCCCGGCGACAGGGTAATGTCTGTTGCGTATTATGCCCTAGTACGCTTAGAAGAGTTTGATACCAGCCTTGCTAAAGCATTCGATGCTAAGTGGGTGAACATTCGAGAACTTCCCAAGTTAGTTTTCGATCATAATCTTATGGTGGAAGATGCGTTGAGATTATTACGCTACAAAGTTTCTTTACAACCCATAATTTTCGAATTTTTTCATGGAAGATTTACGCTTCCTGCTTTGCAGGATTTATGGGAAGCTATTTATCAAATGCCGGTGGATAAGCGTAATTTCCGTAAAAAAATTGCCACGATGGGGATTCTCGATAAATTAAATGTAAAAGATAAATCTTCCTCAAAGAGAGGAGCATTCTATTATATTTTTAATCAGAAAAAATATAATGAGTTTATTGAGTGCGGAAACAGGTTTTCTTTGTAGATTAACCTTGACAAGTTTTTCATTTTAATACGAACAAATGAAAAAATCAAATTTTATGCGCATCATTCTGTTAGCTATTGTTTTATTGCTGACTGCATCATACTCCTTTGCACAAAAAATATTAAAAAGCATTCCCGAAAATCTTCATGGCTTTTGGCAGTTCGACGTTGAGAATAAAGGAGACTGGAATGGACTTCACGTGGGGACGAACTATGTTGAACGTTTTTATAATTTATCTCAAGTTGACAGTGTAATTCAAAACGATAATAAATATACGGTTCGGTTAACATATCCCAATCGCAGAGACGGAGAAGTTAGATTTGAATTACTTTCTCCCAATGAAGCACTGATACAATTCGATGGGGAAAATACGCCAAAGAAATGCAAGCATTTTGACAATGACCCCGACATTGAACTTTTCCCCGTCTCGAAATACAAAAAAACAATAAATGGTGCATGGATTGTAGGAAATGATGTGCGCAAGCCGTTTTCCATCAACAAAAACAAACTTTCGTGGAATGGAGAAACGTGGAATGTCCGGTGGTTGGGAGAATACCTGAAAAAAGAATATCGGGCATTGCTCGAAAAAAACAACGAACATAGGCTGATTTACATCACTCATGTAAAGGACAACTTACTGAAAGTAGTTTTCAATCAAGGGACGGAACATTTTTGCCCGATGCCGCCTAAAGTAAGCCAAAACCTGCTTTACGGCACGTGGTGCGACCCGAAGACCAACGAATGGATTATCGGCTTTTTCGACAACATTGCCGTTTACGAAAACCAATCATGGAAATATGAGATTGTTGATTGTAAAAAAAATAATTACACGGTAGAACTACAAAAAGATGGTAAAAAACGTTTGCTCGATCTGCAATTGAAAAATAAAAATCTTTCACAATTAGAATTGAAAGAAGGTGGCGTCAAACAAATACTTGTTTACACAGTCCGGCCAAAACCATACAATTATCCCGATTCAAGACAGTTTGTTGATAACGGTTACCACACAGATACGGTAACCATTAACGGGTATTTGCAAAACATTCCCGACGGCGACAGAACTTTTCAAGTCTCGATAATGAATTTTTTCACAAACCAGCCTGTTTCATATTTTGCTGACATAGATGAAAATGGCCTTTTTACCATTAAATTTCCTGTAATAAACACCTCTCAGCTATTAATTGATAGAAGTCGTAGTTTTTGGCTCGATGTTGTTGAGCCGGGCGAAAGTTATTTTTTATATATAAATTATGCTGGAAATCAATACATTGATAATTTAGACAATATTGTGATTTGGCAAATGGGTAATAACGCACGTCTGCATCGTGAAATTACTGCTCACCAGTTTGCAACTAAAATAGAATACAATCCTAATAGTGACTCATTTGAAGACTCCGGTGATTACTTGGCTGCTTGTAAAGTTGTCCATCAGCGTAAATTAGATAATCTAAATCGTTACATTCTCGAAAATCCAATACAATCGGAAAAGTTCAAAACTTATAAGCAAAAAGATGAGTTATTGGAACTCGGTTATTATTTGATGCAACATCAATATAGATATTTAAATAGAGCGGATAATGAGCGTTTTAATCCCGAATACATGGCGGAGGTGGACAGTATTTTTTACCGTTTGCCCGATCCTTATACTTTAAATAGATTAGTATCTACTTTTTTTAGTGACTATGCACATTATCATAAAAGTATTTTAAACGATGGAGGATTCATAGTTTTTCATGATATGCTTGCCATGGAGTATTTTGATAAAGAAGGAATATTCCCGCTTACCGATACCCAGAGAGAAGTAATTAAGCAAGCATCAAAAGGAATGAAACTCGGAGTTTTGTTGAACCAGCAGGGAAAGGATTCAACCTATATCAGTCAACAAACAAAACCGTATGAAGAATCCATATTGGCTTTTTTTAGGATTATAACGGATTCTGTATTTAGTCATCTTTACGAGACCGAATGGCCAAAAGTTAAAAAAGAAGTGCTATTAAATCGGGAGTTCATGGCTTTCGATTCGCTTAACATGCCACAAAATTTGAGGGATTTAATTGTATTAAGATACGCTTATGATTTATATGATTCGAGAAGAACTATACTGGAAAACATAGAACTAACCACACTTAGTAAACGTATAAAAAATCCTCATTTCAGGAATTTATTGCAGCAAGAACAAGATAAGTATATTGCTTTGCAAGGGCAGAGCGTACACTACACTGAATCGCTCAAACGCACCGACCACTTGAAAGATGCCAAGGATGCGGATGAATTATTGAAAAAACTTACCGAACCATATCTCGGTAAGATCATCCACATTGACTTTTGGGGAACATGGTGTGGCCCTTGCCGTACACAAATGTCGTATGCTGGCATTATAAAGGAAGCAATGAAGGGCAAGGACATCATTTTCATGTATTTTGCCAATCGCTCACCGGATGATTCCTGGAAGAATGTGATCAAACAATTCGATCTTACCGGCGAAAACGTGGTGCATTACAACTTGCCCGACGACCAGCAGGCAATGCTGGAACGCCGCTTGGGAGGTGCTCGCGGCCAACGCGGGTCGCCGCACGGAGGACTACCGCACCAAGGGCTACGTCCCGCACAAGAGCAAGCACGACTACTGCGGCCGCATGAAGTCCGGCTCCGGCACGATCGGCTTCGCCTACAACGACTGGTGCGCCGCGCAGGTCGCCGCCGGGCTCGGCAAGGCCGACGAGGCCAAGCGCCTGCTGGAGCGC
>MVZJ01000012.1 GCA_002069095.1 Bacteroidetes bacterium ADurb.BinA174
ATGGCGTTAACGGGACAAACCCGAACGCAAGCCGTACAACCGACACAATTATCTTCGTCAATGACATAATAGAGCAGATTCTTACATTGCCCCGAACGACATTTCTTATCGATAACGTGTTCTTCGTATTCATCGTGGAAATTACTCAGTGTAGATAACACCGGATTGGGAGAAGTTTGTCCCAAACCACACAACGATGTATCTTTAATTACGTTGGAAAGGTTGTACAGTTTATTCAAATCTTCTTCGGTTCCTTTACCGTCGCAAATTCTTTCCAGTATTTCGTACATACGTTTGTTGCCTATTCGGCACGGAGTACATTTTCCGCACGATTCCTCAACAATGAAATCGAGATAGAACTTCGCCACGGAAACCATACAGTCGTCCTCATCGAGAACAATCATACCGCCCGACCCCATCATGGAACCTGCGGCTGTAAGGCTTTCATAATCGATGGGCGTATCTAAGTGCTTTTCAGTCAAACAGCCACCCGATGGGCCACCGGTTTGTACCGCTTTGAATTTCTTGCCGCCTTTAATGCCGCCGCCGATTTCATAAATAATTTCGCGAAGCGTAATTCCCATCGGTACTTCAATAAGGCCGACGTTATTAATTTTTCCGGCAAGGGCAAATACTTTTGTCCCTTTCGATTTTTCGGTTCCGATGGAAGAGAACCACTCCCATCCTTTCAGTAAAATAACCGGAATGTTTGCCAGCGTTTCCACGTTGTTCACATTGCTAGGTTTTCCTAAGTATCCTTTTTGTGCCGGGAATGGCGGTTTATTGGTCGGTTCTCCGCGTTTGCCTTCCATGGAATGGATAAGCGCCGTTTCTTCACCGCACACGAATGCTCCTGCACCGTAACGAAGAGTGATATCGAAACTGAAATCGGTTCCGAAAATATTCTGACCTAACAATCCATATTCCTCTGCTTGTTTAATAGCAATTTTCAAACGTTTAATGGCTAACGGATATTCCGCACGAATGTAAATCAACCCTTTGGTTGCACCGATGCAGTAACCGCAAATGGCCATAGCCTCCAGCACGCTGTGCGGGTCGCCTTCAAGAATTGAGCGGTCCATAAATGCGCCCGGGTCGCCTTCGTCGGCGTTGCACACCACGTATTTTTGATCGGCATCGTTCTTGCTGGCAATTTCCCATTTAAGTCCCGTAGGGAATCCGGCGCCTCCGCGTCCGCGCAATCCCGATTTTTTAATAATATCGATGGTTGACTGTGGAGTAAGTTCCGTCAACGCCATTCCCAACGCTTGATAGGCATCGCGGGCAATGGCTTCGTCGATGTTTTCGGGATCGATAGTTCCGCAGTTACGTAACGCTATGCGAAGCTGCTTTTGGTAGAATCCCATGTGCTTCGAATCCATCACGTGTTCTTCGGTTTCGGGATTCAAGTACAGCAAACGATGAACGCGCCGTCCCTTAATAATATGTTCATCAATGATTTCGCGAATATCTTCGGGTTTAATTTCCGTGTAAAAAGTGTTATCGGGAAGAATTTTCACGATAGGACCTTTTTCGCAAAATCCGAAACATCCGGTTTTGATGACTTGAACATCGTCTTTCAAACCCTTTCGGTCTAACTCGTCTTGTAGCATTTCGTAAATCAATTCGCTTTGCGATGACTGACAGCCGGTTCCTGCACAAACGAGCATGTGAATTTTGTACTGACTCATAGATAATAATTTTAAGAGTTAAAATTGACAGGCTTCGCAATAGATTCAACTGTACTGAACGATAATACTCACTTTGTTCGCAATAAAGTTAACCTGCTTTGCGTTTATCAGTGAAGTGATATCGCCAAAAGAATTATCGTGCGAAGCACATTATCAACTTTAGTTTTAATTAATTGTGTTATAATTCTGTGGTATAATGCCGTCCACCAGTTCGCCTTGCTTGATGTAGCGTTCGATAATCTCATCTGCTTTTATAGCATCGACATACCCGAACACTATCGGATCTTTTCCGGGGATGGTGATCTCAACTGTGGGTTCTGCAAAACAATAGCCCATGCAACCGGTTTGAGTTACCACCGCACCGATGCCGCGTTTGGGCAATTCTTGCACAAAAAATTCCATCACGTTTTTCGCTCCCGATGCAATGCCGCACGTAGCCATAGCCACTTTCACCTGCACCTGTGATTCGGGATTTTCAGCTTTGTCCCTCAGGTCGATCTGAGTTTTGACTTCTTCCTGTTTGCGTTTCAGGTCAGCCAATGTTTTAATTCCTGACATAATAGTTAAAAGTTTAAATGTTTGGTGTTTAATATTTGTTTTTGACGTTTGACGTTTGTTGTTTAATGTTAGATTTCAGACCGCTACGCTGACAGATGTCAGATGTCAGACAGACGTCCTTGTCTTTTGTCTTTTATCTTTTATCTGATGTCTGTGTCTTTGTTCCTTGTTCCTTATTCTTTGTTCTTTGCTCTTATGTCTTGTGTCTTGCGTCTTGTGTCTAATCATTACACAGAGTTCACAGAGTTATGCACAGAGTTACACAGAGAATTTACTGATAACTGTCAACTGATTCATTGGGCTAAAGCCCTGTTGTTTGGTTTGTCCATCGTTTTTTTAAATCTTCTATTTTTCATAACCCCTCCTCCCGTTTCACGGGATACTCCCCTTAGCTTAAGGGGAGAGTGGCGGTGTTCTTTGCTCCTTGTTCTTTGTTCTTTGTTCCTTATTCTTTGCTCTTTGCTCTTTGCTCTTTGCTCTTATGTCTTGCGTCTTGTGTCTGATATCTGTTATCTTATCAACATAAAAAGCTCTCTTTCGGTCTGTCTTCAAAAATTTCTTTTAAATTCTCATTAATGTATTCTTTTATGGCCGAAGCCATTTCATTGTTCGAAAATTCGGTTATTCCTTGTTCTGCCAGTTCCAGGGTATCAAGCAAAAATTCATTTTCATCTATTCGGTAACAAAAGCTAAAATGAATTCCGGGATTGGCAATAAGCAACAAAACCAGATAACCGCCTAAATCGCCTAAGGGCAAACAATCGGGATTGTCGGTTTTGTAAACTGCTTCAATAGTTGTTCCGGTTCCCAATTCCGATTCTATTTTCAACGAACCACCCGTTTGTTCGCTCGACATTTTCAGAAACGGAACACCCAAACCCACTCTTCTTGTGGTTCGGCTAGTGAAAAACGGGTCTTCCAATTTCGCCACCGTTTCCGGCGTCATTCCCGAGCCATTATCCTTTACCGAAAACGTAAGCGTAGCTTTCCGAGACTCTTCCAGAAAATCGATTTCAATCTTCGATGCATTTGCCCGAATAGAGTTCTGGACGATGTCCATCATATGCATTGCTAAATCAACCATTACAATTTACGAATTACGATTTACGATTTACGATTTACGATTTACGATTTAGGAATGTCGCTTTAAAGTTTTCCCAATTCAGTTCATCCATATAAAAATCAGTATGCACGCTTGCAATATGATCGAGATAATGAGCATCGGAACTTTGCAAAATTTTCTTCGATGCAATTTCGGGATGCTGTTTCAAAAAATCTTCGGGCGATATTCTTTTCGAAATTTCCAATGCGTCGTACTGCAAATCGAACGGGATAAATCCCAACTGCCCATAAATTCCGTTTTTCATCCGATCGATATGCGCCGGAACAAAAATTCCACCTAATGAGTGCACTTTTTGCTGTACGCTCTCTATATCGTCCTGAATACCGGCATAAAGCGACCTCTCTTCTTCATAAATAATCACATCGTTTTCATCCACCGCCACCTGATAGCCGAATAAATCAATATCGTTTTTAATATCCAGCATTTTTTCATCCAGATACTGCTGAAACTCGTTCAGCACCTCTAAATCGGGAAAGTAGCATAAACAATGTACTTCTTCCTGCGTATTCACCTCGCAGCCGGGAATTACAAATAATCCGTTTTTCTTCCCAATCTCTACATAGGGTTTCACGTTGCGTGTGGAGTTGTGATCGGTTATCGCAATCATTCGTAAGCCTTTTTCGATAGCAGTTCTCACAATGTTCCTCGGACTCATGTCTAAATCGCCGCAGGGCGACAAACAAGTGTGGATATGAAGATCTGCCTTGAAAACCTCCATTTAATTTGCGAATTACGATTTAGAATTTTCAACGCCTAAGAAGTAGTTGTACAATTTCCCTGCAGTCTCAAAGGCCGGCAAATTCGACGATAATACTACAATTTCCTCGTCCTCTGCCTGCTCCAGTAATTCTTTTTCCACCGGACGTTCGTTTACAATTACTATCGCGCTCAACTCTTTGAGCGAAGCTACCGCTACAATATTTTTATGTACTTGTGAAGTAATCCACATCATATCGGCATGCGCTTTTCCCATCACGTCGCTCAATAAATCGGAAACGTAGGCCGATTGCGGAATTCTATCCAACAACGCTTCGCCGGACAAACACTCGAAGCCTAAGTCTTCTGTCAGTTTTTTAAGATTCGGTTTTCCCATTCAGATGTTGATATTTTTTGAGCCGATCTTTGCCCCAAATCTTTTCGATTGTGAGGAAAGCCTGTTCCGGGCTCAGGTTATAATTTTTCTCCATCACGCGTTGCACAAAAACGCAATGCGAAATGGTTGCTTTTTTCTTTACAATGTCTTCAGCCAGACTGCGGCAGGTTGGCGCTCCGCAGGCGCCGCAATCGAATCCGGGAAGATACGTGTTAAGTTTTTTAATTCGCTCCATTTTCTGAAGCGCTATTTCCAGATTGTCATCGAGTTGCAGTCCGTCACGCGGATAAACCGGATCGACTCTGAATGTTTTTTGAATTTCTTCGGCGTAATCCATTAAATCGTTCCTGACAGATTCCTCTGTTTCTGCCAATGATTCGAGTTTCTTTTCGCGCTGTTCCAATCGCTCAACCGTAAGGAACCGATTTCCCGGGCAAAGAATTCCTCCCGCACAACCTTGATCGCAAGCGCGCATTTCCAGAAAATCCACACCGGTAATCCTTCCCGATTCCAGCCGGTCTAAAAATTCCACCACGTTATCCATGCCGTCGATAGCTAAGCTGCGCCCGCGAAAATATTGTTTCTCGGTTCCCGAAATCGACCATTTCACGGAATCGGGACTCATGTTAGCAAACTGTTTCGACAGTTTAGAATCTTTTTTCTCAATCAGCGTTTTCGATACCAGATTGAACACCTCTTTCATGTTGATAGTGGCGTAAATAGGCGAAACTTTTTCGCCGACAGGCGCTTTGGCAGCCACAATTTTTGCCGCACAAGGCGTGATATAATAAATTTGGATATTATCGGGGTTGATATTTTCTTTGGCTTTGGATTTAAGCAGATAAAAAGCAGCGATGTCAAGCGGAGCTTTTATTTGCAGGATTTGTTCGGTAAGCGAATGGTAATGAACCTGTATTAACCGTACAATGGCCGGGCAAAACGAACCTATAATCGGTCGTAAGGAAAAATCCGCTTCATCGGCAATGGTATCATAAATTTTTTTTATGAAATCAACAGCTTGCTCCACTTCGAAAACCTCATCGAATCCGATTTGCTTCACTGCATCCATAATTTCTGAAGCCGTGTGTTTCGAAGGAAACTGCCCTATGAATACCGACGGAACCAACGCAATGCGGTAAGCGTCGTCACTTACAAACGACAGGCCATCGTCCTTCACGCAAATCGCCCTCATGGGACAAACCCGGTAACATTCGCCGCAATCAACACATCGCTCGGGCATGATATCGGCATGACCATCAATGATGCGTATGGCTTGTGTGGGACAAACCTGCATACAATGCGAGCATCCAATACATTTGTTTGTATCGATTTGAATAGCGTGTGTGTAATTTCGGTCTTTCATATTTTTTGTAGATATTAGAACGCTTCGCTCTCAGACAGTCTAAAATCTATTCTCTGTTATCTGAAATCTGTTGTCTACCTTCTCTTTCAAAATCTTACCATAAACTCCAGCCTTGTTCCCTGGTCCGGCACGGAAGTCAACAACATTTCGTCGGTATTTCGCTTTATGTTGGGTAACCCCATTCCGGCGCCGAATCCCATCTGACGGACTTCGTCGGTTGCGGTGGAAAAGCCTTCTTGCATGGCTTTTTCTATGTTTTCGATGCCGGGGCCTTCGTCTTCCAGTACTATTTTTATTTTTTGAGCATCCAAATCAACTTTCATCACTCCCTTGTAAGCATGAGCCACTACATTCACTTCGGCTTCGTACAAGGCAACGGCAATTCGGCGGACGATTTTCGGGTCGATGTTGAGTTGTTTTAATACTTTTTTTATGTCCGAACTCGCTTTTCCTGCCGAGCTGAAATCTCCACCCTGTATGTCGAACTCGAACTGCATATCAAAAAATCGGTTTAATTCCGTTGGTGTATAATCTGCCCGAAACTTCAAAAAGCGTGAGAGGTGTGGTGATAATTGAGATATTGTTTTCAGCCGCAAGCTCTATCATGTCGTCGGTCACTTTTTTATCGCGGGCAAAAATAATGCATTCGATATTCGACATTTCAGCCGTACGCAAAGTTTGAACCGTAGATAAACCGGTGATGAGTATCGTTTTTTCCATGTGGAAACGTAACACATCGCTCATCAGGTCGGAAGAAAATGCAAATTCCAACTGTGGCGATATTTCAGATTCGTATACTATATTTCCTTTTACTAACTGGCTTACCCTGCTTAACTCCATGGCGTTGGTTTTTCTTTTAAATTTTTTGTGTTTTTTAGTGACTTTCTTAAATTGTCTTCTTACAATTTGAAAGTAAATAACGTTAACCCGTTTTGTATTACAACAAAAAATCTAAACTTAATAACTATTTATTCTTAAAATCATCGTTTTTTTTAAACCGATCAGATTTCAATCTAAAATCCAATGGATTAATCTATTACAAAAATACACAAATTATCGGAAATTAGAGAAATAATTCCATATTTATTTTTTCGAGTTACAATTTAGAATTGTTCCACAATACCGAATTTGCAAAATTCAATTCAATATCAAGAGGCTACAAAAATTTGGATTCGCAAGAATG
Source organism: Bacteroidetes bacterium ADurb.BinA174 (assembly GCA_002069095.1). Taxonomy (GTDB): domain Bacteria; phylum Bacteroidota; class Bacteroidia; order Bacteroidales; family Dysgonomonadaceae; genus Petrimonas. The sequence goes on from MVZJ01000012.1 coordinate 7,012, forward strand.
GTATGCGATATATTTTATACTTTTGCAAAAACCGAAAAACAAATAGTTTGCTAAAAATACGTGTTTATGAAACCTGTTTTTCTTTTCTCACTTTGCAATGCATTTATTAAAGATTTTTGGTTTAACTTAGTAGCGCAAAAATGTTTTAACAAAAAAACATCAGAACATTCGTAAATGACTGTTAATTCGGATGTATTTACGAAAGTTTATTGCGTAAATTATCCGTTCTCCCGACATCGCCTTCGGCTCGTCGGGAGAACAACACTGTACGATTTGGAAGCGAAAAAAAATAATATCACTTGAAAACTGATAAGCACACAGACAACGACAAAAATAAATAATTCTATTTCTAACAAAAATTAGTTTACTCTAAAACAAAAGAATTTTGCCTCGTTTACTACGCTCACAAAGAACATAAACTCCACATTCAAAATGGCTTATACCATTTTTTAACTATATCCACCTAACAAGTATATGAATTTAACTTTCTTGTTGAAAACTTTTTCTACCCTATTCTTTTTCAAATCAATTTTATTTGTATTTTTGTCTAAAATTGTCAAGTCAAAATAAATCAAATCATGTTCGCAGAGAAAATTAGACAGTTAAGAGTAGATAAGCAATTGTTACAAAGACAAGTATCTGCAATTCTTGAAATGGATAACGCTCTTTATTGCAAAATAGAGCGTGGCGATCGTATTGCAAAGCGAGAACAAGTAATCAAACTTGCCGAATTGTTTGACGCAGACCAAGAAGAATTATTGAAACTGTGGTTAGCTGACAAAGTATATGAAATTGTCAGCGAAGTAGATAATGCAAATGAAGTGTTAAATATCGTTGCCGAAAGTATTGTTGAATACCAAAAAGCTAAATAAAATATGAAATATGTAAAAGACAAAATATATTTACTTCAAAAAGATGTATTTGAAGAATTCCCAAAATTCAACGATAATTTTTTTGACCTTTGCATAGTTGATCCTCCTTATGGTGCTTCAACAACAAAAAATTGGAATTACAACAGCAATAAAAAACTACAAGGTTTTGGTGGTAATTGGAAATTAACAAGTGAAGTTTGGGATTTACTTTCCCAAAACGATTCATTCCAAAGCACATATTTTTGGCTAAAGGAACTAAAACGAGTAATAAAAACGACAGGCTCAATTTGGATTCATTCAACATATCACAATTCGGGTTTTGTAAATGTATGTTGCCAATTATTAGGATTAGAGATTATAAATGAGATCGTTTGGTACAAACGCAATTCATTTCCTAATCTTTCTGGGCGTCGCTTGACAGCAAGCCACGAAACTATTTTGTGGGTACACAAAGGAGGCGAAAAAAAACGCGAATATGTTTTTAATTACGAAGATTCAAAAGCCTTTTTTTCCTCAAGTGATTTATTGAAAGAACAAGGAAAACAAATGCGTACCGTTTGGGATATTCCCAACAACAAAACAAAAAACGAAACTCAATTCGGCTCGCACCCAACACAAAAACCATTGAGAGTTGCCGAAAGAATTGTAATGCTTACAGGAGTAAAAGGAGGAAATTTATTAGTTCCATTTGTCGGGTCGGGCACAGAAATGGTCGCGGGTCTGAAATATGATATGAATGTTTTTGGTTTTGAAATTGAAACAAAGTATTTTAATTTAGCAAAAAAAAGATTAGAAAGCACTTTACAAGAAACACAAACTTTATTAATATAATAAACAATATGAATTATCCAGCAGTAATAAAATGGTCTGGCAGTAAGCGATTAGTAGCAAAGCAACTTTCGCAATATTTTTCAAACTGCGAAACTTATTACGAGCCGTTTGTCGGTGGTGGCGCAATGATGCCATTTGCCAAAACAAACAAAGGAGTTGCAAGCGATATTATACCTGAATTAATAAACCTTTGGAATGCAATAAAAACAAATCCAAAATTAGTTGCAGACGAATATCAAAGTCGTTGGGAGGATTTGCAGGAAAAAGGGCAAGAAGTTTATTATCAAATTCGAGATAATTTCAACCAAAACAAGAATTGTTTTGATTTTTTATTTTTAACAAGAACTTGCGTAAATGGACTAATTCGATATAATAAACAAGGGGAGTTCAATAATTCGTTTCATTTATCACGACCAGGCATAAATCCTGACACACTACGTTCTCAATTAGTTTTGTGGAGTAAGATTGTTAAAAAATTTGTTTTTTATAATATTGATTATAGAGAATGTTTGTTAGATGTTAAAAGTGGCGATTTTGTTTTTTTAGACCCTCCTTATGGTGGAACAAAAGACCGTTATACACGCGTCGAATTTGACTTAAATAATTTTTATAATGAATTAGAACGATTAAACACTGTTGGTGCTAAATGGTTACTTACTTTTGACGGAACAGCAGGAAAAAGAGAATACAACTATGTGCCACCAAAAGAAATATATAAGCATAAATTTACTATAAATACAGGAAATTCTGCATTTACAAAAGTTATGAACAGTAAAAAAGACACTATTAAAGAATCAGTGTATATGAATTTTAACCCCATTCATATTCAAGCAAATTTGTTTCAAAAGACCTTTGATGAAATCACCGTTTGTGTTTGAAAGTATGTGTAAAACAGTTTCATTGCCAAATTCAAATGCAAAAATAATGTCTAATTTTCCTCGTTGAAGTTGTCGATGTAAATCGTTTTCGTTGGCATACATAAATGCACCAATAGAAACGATAGAATATTGCTTGATAACCAATTTGTCCTTATCAAAAAGTCGCCAATCTTTCTTTTCTGACTTATAGGCAGTTGGTAAACTTTGGAATAAATCGTTGATGTAAGTTTTGAGATTTATACCGATATTATCTTCTAAATTTCTTCCTCGTAGTTTTGATTCTATTGTAAGAAAAACATTGCTTTTTTCTCCTATTATTTGAATAATATGGTCAGGGCGTTTTCCACCAACTGATGAAACACGAGGCAATGAAGTCCAACGATATTCGTTTTTGCTATTTTCAAAATAACTTATACCTGACCAATCACCACCAGGTGGGTTACACATACTTTCATAAACCCCAAAATGCTCTTTTCTCGAAAATATCTGATGAATAGCGGAATCGGTGTCGTGTTCAGAAAAATTAATGTTTGGATGTTGATAAGAAAAAACAATCGGTAAGGAATTTCCTTTTCGCCTTACATTTGTCTTATAAAATAGTTTTTCCTGGCAGGTGGTGCTATCAACCAACACAAAATCACAAACGTTGATGATCGATTGCCATAAGCCATTATCATTTGCAATTTGTTCAGGCGAATTCATAAAAGCGTTCCAAGTTGAAGACTTTGCAGGACCGTAAACAACCGTCAAAATATCTGTGTTATTTCCTAAAATCATTCTTGCCAAAGGTGCTAATCCTCTATCGGGTCGAGAATCGTCACCACGTGGTTTAAATCCAGTAATCCAAACTATTGCAAGTTGTTTCGTTTTATCAAAAGCAAATTGCATTTTTGGATATAGACGTTCTAAAAGTACCTCAAAATCATCGCGTTTGTTGTCGGGAATTATACAAACAGGCAAATCTTTTGCTCCAATAGTCAAACAATCAAACGCCATAATTGAAGAAAAAAATTGCTTGAAAGTTTCTGAGACTTGTACTTTTTCAATCGTTTTCTTTTTCCAAATCAAATGAGTAGCATTATGCTTTAGCCACTCTCCTGAGGATAGAGAGTTTAAAAAATTTTCCCATTCATTATTTCGTAAAGTATCAATTGTTCTGCGCTCGTCTGAAAGCAATGTAACCAACGATAATGCCTTTTGTATCAGCGTAGTAATTGTTTTTGAAAAATCGGTTTTTAAAATAATACCCTTGATAATTTCCAAACTTTCCAAATATCCAAAGACATTTTGAAATTTGTCGTACAAACTATCTGTAATTGAGTGATGCGCAATGTAAATGGGAATACAAAAAGTGTTCATTCTCTTTGTAACCATCAGATACGAAAAAGGAACAACAGGATTTGGGAAACGAGGAGCTTTTACGGCTCTATTTCTATCTAATTCCACACCGCCAATTTCTGCATAATACAAATAAGGAACACCTGCTAAGACACTCGAATATGCCCGACCGTTCCGTTGCCAAGCATTGTTTCCTGCGGGCAATGCAGAACAATATTCCATAGCCAACAATATTTTTTCTTGTCCGTTTACAACCTCGGTAATATAAGAATCTGCACTTTCTCGCAAAACTCCACCATTGTTCATTAGTTCAACTGCGATATCAACACCCCAACGACCATGTCCCGGAAGTAATTCGATTAGCAGAAATTCATTGTCATTTAGAATTAATTCATAAATAGGCATATACAAAGATGATTCGGGTGTTAATTGAACTTCTTTGCCAAAGGCTTGTGATAATAGTGAAAGTGTTCTTTCACATTCTACAATATTGTCGCCGTGTACTCTTAAATATCTTTTACTTACGTTTCTCAATTATCGGTTTTATTTTAAAGCAAATCCTTGATTTTCACATCCAACGCTTTCGCAATTTTTTCCATATTACGAAGTGTGATATTTTTCTCTGCCCGTTCAATCATACCTACATAAGTACGATGAACACCTGCGATTTCTGCAAGTTTTTCTTGCGAAATTCCTTTTTTTTTTCTGTATTTTTGAACATTATGACCAAAAATTTCCAATATATTCTCGCTATTCATAGTATGGAATACTTTAGTATGCAAAAGTACAATAGCTCATCACAACAAACAACATACTATAATTAGCGTTTGGCAAACAGTGACATTTTGACAGCATAAAGTTGTTATCTTTTTGAATAATCGACATTTTGGCATAAAAATGAAAGGCATAGAAATTGCATAACACACATATAGTAATTTAATCTTTTTTATATGAGCACATTATTACAAAGCATTGACAAGTTCATTGAGAACATTACGGTAACAGATAGACAGGAAGATAACATTAAATCGTCTTTCGATAATCTAAAAACAAATTTAATGAAAGATGAAAGTAATCTATCTGTAAAAGAAGTCTTTTTGAATGGGTCGTATGAACGTGATACAATAATTCGACCGCTTGATGATATAGATATATTTGCAGTGATCGACAAAGATGACTATGCTGATAATGGTCTATACCCAAATCCACAGAGTGTTCTAACAAAATTTAAAAACTACTTAAATAGCCTAAACGATTACAAAGATAAGGTTAAACAAGACCGTCCTTGTGTTACAGTAGTTTTGTCTGATAAAAATTTCGACGTTTTACCTTCGTTAAGAAAAGCGGGAGCACTTTACATCCCTAATTCATATTTGAGCAGTTGGATTTTTACAGACCCTAAAACTCATACAGATAACCTTAATAGAATTAATCGAAATAGAAGTTACAAAGTAAAATCTATTGTTAAGGCTGTAAAACAATGGAAACGAGAGGCTAACCAAAATATACCGTCATTTCATATTGAAGAAATAGCAATTAGCGTTTTCAATATTTGGACTTTTACAAATCTTGAAGAAGGGATTAGATTGTGGTTTGAAAATGCAGAAGGATATTTGCAAAGTGGGCGTTTCAAATCTTATGACGAGTATTCCAAAGTAAAAGAAAAAATCAAAAAAGTAAAAGAAAAATTGCAAGAAGCAAAGAAATTATTAGAAGAAAAGAAAGAAGAGGAAGCGAAAAAGGTATGGAAGGATATTTTTGGAAAAAACTTTCCTGTAATTGATGATAACGAAGCAAAAACATTTTCAGATTCATTATCGAGAGGTAGTTTAAAATATAGCACAGCCACAGGTTTGTCTACGAGTATAGGTTCAGCAATGGCGGCCTCAAAAGGTTTTTATGGCGATATTTTTTAAGAAAAAACAAGCAAACCCTCTCATTCAAATAGGAGCGATGAGGTCAAAGTTTCCACAATTTCAAAGTAAACAAATTGGCGATAACATTATTTTTAAGGGCGATTTATTTGTAAAACCCGAATTGCCAATTTACACCATTTCAATAAAATATCAAGGAAATAAACGTCCTATTGTAAAAATAATTTCGCCAAAATTGGTTGAAAACCCACCACATACATTTGCTGATAAAAGTTTATGTTTATATCATTCTAAAAATTTTAAATGGAATGCAAATAAACTTATTGCAAAAGAAATAATGCAATGGACAATTGCGTGGATATATTTTTATGAATATTGGTTACAAACAGGTAAATGGGCTGCTCCCGAAGTATTTCATAATACAGAAAAAAAAGATGAATAAAAAAGTCCCTTTCAAAAATAAATTTGATATAGCAAAAAAGTATGACAAAACAAGTACTTACCTACTGTATATTTCGACTATATTATTGATTATCAATTTTATATTAGAAGAACCTTTGATTTTCCTTTGACAGTAATTCGTATTGTTGAAATAATAAACTGTTTGATTATCATTTTATTTTCAATTTCCGAATTTGTTAAGAATTATACTCACTTCGAGGCAGAAACTCATAGGAGAGAAGATTTAGTAGATAATTCTTTTGCAAGTCTTATTGCTGAGAATAGAACAGAGGGGTATTATACCAATGACAACTTAAAATCAGGATTGTATAAAATGGGAGTTAATAATTTTGAAAGTTGTTTTTTTTCGTACAACATAGCTAAAAAAGAATTACTGTGTTTATGGAGTAAAACCATTTTTATATCTTTATTATTTATTGTTATCGCTGTATGTAGGTATGATAAATTGCTGATTTTCGTTATTCAATTATCTATTCCTGTTGTTTTATTACAACAATCTATCAAACACACCCTTTTTGTGTCGAGATTGAAAAATGTTCTATGTAGGTATAGAACTTTGTTTAGTACTCTGAAAAAAAACAATAATAAAAAATATGATTCTGAAATTATTAGAGATGTTTTAGAATACGAAGCAACTATTGCGTGGGTAATGTGTTATTAAGCGAAAAAACGTACAACAAAATGAACCTACATTAACAGATGAATGGAAAAATTTGAAAAAAGAATACTCAATACAATAATAGGAAAAATAAAATGTAATCAATTGGCTACAGATAACGTAGGCTATATGCAATGGCCGGATAAATATAACCATAAAGGCTTGCACTTCGTATAAAGGTCGGTAGTAAATGATGATTTCAAACTCGCATATCACCACTGCATATAGCCTTGCCCGTTATTCGCAACCACAACTAATAAAAGAAATATGCGACTACTTATTTTACTTTCACTTATACTCTGTTCCTGTACCAAAAACGTTGATTTAACTGCACAAACAACGACACCGACCGCCTATCGACAGACAAAATCTATTTCATACAACTCAGTTAACGTTGACGTTATTATAGATAAGCCTGCAAAAAACGACTTAGACGTTTTACTTGTATTTCACGGAACAGTTATGTTTGATAGTGATATTCTTATTGCCGCAAACAACACATTGGATAAGTTTAAAGAAATTTTGGACAGAAAAGATATGATGATTGTAAGTGTAGCGTATCCTCAAGAAAATGTTTTATTGGGTAATAATATTGTTCAAGGCGAAGCTGCCTTGTTATGGTTAAAAAATAAAGCAAGCCGAGAATTAGGAATAACAGTAAAAAAGGTATTCTTAGGCGGACACTCTCAAGGCGGCTATATGGTAACAAGACTAAATACAATGTACCAAACAAATGGAGTAATTGCGAATGCGCCCGGACCATTAAACCTTGTTTATAGATGTCAATTAGAGGAAAATGGACAAGTTCAATCAGGCGCTGTTTGTACCAAACTTAAAAATGTGTATGGAACGACAACGAGCAACCCCAATGCATACTTCCAAAGGTCATTGCTTAATTTTACTACCGGATTTAAGTCTGATATTTTATTTGTTCAAGGATTAAATGATTCACCTATTCAATTGTATTCTTGGGCAGCTTTTAAACAAGATGTTTTAAATTGTACAAATTGTCAAAATAGGCTGTTTATTGATATTTCAGGTGGTGGACACGGCTCTCTGTTTGAAAGCCCAACCGCAAAGATTGAATTTAATAATTTTATAAATAGCCACTGATAATAAAACAACAACCCGCCTCCCACTAAACGTGAACAGGCGGGTTAGTTTTTTAATTAACTGAATACTCTGGCTCAAAACTAAATTTTCATCAATATATTTTGTACTTTTGCAAAGTTTTGCGAAACTCAAAAAAATAAATCAAAATGCATCATTTAGAACTTAGTGAACAGGAGATAATCCGCAGACAAAGTTTAGAGGAATTAAGAAAATTAGGTATAGAACCCTACCCCGCAGCGCTTTACGAAGTAAATGCCTACTCAACCGACATAAAAGAAGAATTCAACGAGGAAGAAAAACGCCCGGTAAGCATTGCAGGCCGCATTATGGGCCGCCGCATCATGGGCAAAGCTTCGTTTATTGAATTGCAGGATTCGAAAGGAAGGATTCAGGTTTATATCACGCGCGACGATATTTGCCCCAGCGAAGACAAAGAACTTTACAATACTGTTTTTAAAAAACTGCTCGATATCGGCGATTTCATCGGCATTACCGGTTTTGTTTTCCGCACGCAAATGGGCGAAATTTCGGTGCATGCCGAAACGCTTACCGTGCTTGCCAAATCGCTGAAGCCGCTTCCGATAGTGAAAATGAAAGACGGCGTTGCCTACGATAAATTCAACGATCCCGAACTTCGCTACCGTCAGCGATACGTGGACTTGGTAGTGAACGACGGCGTAAAAGATATTTTTATTAAACGCACCCGTATTTTTAACGCGATGCGCGAATTCATCAACAAATTCGGTTATTTGGAAGTGGATACTCCCGTTCTCCAACCCATTCCCGGCGGCGCCGCGGCACGTCCGTTCATCACGCACCACAATGCGCTGGATATCGATTTATATCTGCGAATAGCCAACGAATTGTACCTGAAACGATTAATCGTTGGCGGATTTGAAGGCGTTTACGAATTTTCGCGCGATTTCCGCAACGAAGGAATGGACAGAACGCACAATCCCGAGTTTACGGTTATGGAGATTTACGTAGCCTACAAAGACTACAAATGGATGATGGAATTCACCGAACAGATGCTGGAATACATTGCCCTGAAAGTTTTGGGAACTACAAAAGTGAAAACAAGCGATAGAGAAATCGATTTCAAAGCGCCGTACAAACGGGTTACCATGCTCGATTCCATTAAGGAACACACGGGTATCGATATCAGCGGAATGGACGAAACGCAACTTCGCGATGTGTGCAAAAAACTGAACATCGAAGTGGACGAAACCATGGGTAAGGGCAAGATAATTGACGAAATTTTCGGCGAAAAGTGCGAAAGAAATTACATTCAGCCCACATTTATCATCGATTATCCCATCGAAATGTCGCCGCTCTGCAAACGTCACCGCTCAAATCCCGAACTTACGGAACGCTTTGAGTTGATGATTAACGGAAAAGAAATATGTAATGCCTATTCGGAACTGAACGACCCGATTGACCAGCGTGAACGCTTCGAAGAACAACTCCGCTTGTCGGAAAAGGGCGACGATGAAGCCATGTTTATCGATATGGACTTTGTGCGTTCGCTGGAATATGGTATGCCTCCAACATCGGGTATGGGAATTGGTATGGATAGGCTCGTTATGCTTATGACAGGCCAGCAAGCCATTCAGGAAGTGCTTTTTTTCCCGCAAATGCGCCCCGAAAAGAAAGCGAAAAAAGATACTGCGGCTAAATATACCGAAATCGGAATTCCGGAGGAATGGGTTACTTTGATTCAAAAAGCGGGATATACAGAAGTAAAAATGTTAGTGGGTGTGAATCCCAACAAACTGCATCAGGAAATTTGCGGATTGAATAAAAAATTCAAGATGGAGTTGAACAATCCATCGGTTGAAGAGGTTAAATCATGGATAGATAAAGCGTAGCAAATTACGATATTTTTAAACAAAATTTGCAATTAAAAGAACTATAGAGCGGAATTTGGAAATCATCGGCGAAGCAATAAACCGATTACTCAAAACCAAGCCTGACATTGCCATGACTGATTCGCAACGAATTGTTGGTTTGCGTAATTAATCAAATCATACACTGATATGATTCCGTATCCGACGAAAACGTTTGGGCAATAGTAATCAACCACTTTCCCATGTTGCAAAAAGGAATTAACTATTAATTAATAAAGAATGAGTTCACTCGGAAAAATTGCAATTCTTGGCGGCGGCACGTGGGCCACGGCCCTGGCAAAAATTGTGTTGATGAATGAAAAACACATCAATTGGTTTATCCGTCGCGATGACCAAATAGAAGGATTTTACAAACTTGGCCGCAATCCCAATTACCTGACGAACGTAAAATTCAACCTGGCACAGATTACTTTCTATTCGAATATAGAAAAAGCAATCAAAGACTCCGACACTATCATCATTGCCATCCCCTCGCCTTACGTGAAGCAATACATGCGAAAAATCTGGATGAGCAGCATCTTTAAAGGGAAATTTATGGTTTCGGCCGTTAAAGGTATGATTCCGAACGATAATATTGTGATAAGCGAGTACCTGATGAGCAATTTTAAAATTCCGCAGGAAAATATCGGAGTAATTTCCGGCCCTTGTCACGCCGAAGAAGTAGCCCTTGAACGGCTTTCATTCTTAACTGTCGCCAGTAAGGATATCGACAAAGCAAGCAAGCTTTCGGAAGCCATACGTTCACGTATTATGAAAACATCCGTATCGAATGATGTGGTTGGGATTGAACTGGCTGCTGTTCTTAAAAACATTTACGCCATTATATCGGGAGTTTGTTCGGGATTGCAATACGGCGACAACTTTCAGGCAGTATTGATGGCACATTGCGCCAAAGAGATGAAAACATTTATCAATGCTATTGTGCCTATGGACAGATGCATTTGCGAACAACATTATTTGGGCGACATGCTCGTTACCGGATATTCGCAATTCAGCCGAAACAGAACACTGGGGGCAATGATTGGGAAAGGATATTCCGTAAAAACAGCGCAACTTGAAATGGAAATGATTGCCGAAGGTTATTACGGCGCCAAATGCATTCAGGAAATGAATAACCGTTTCAAGGTAAATATACCCATTGCACAGGCAGTTTACGGAATTCTGTACGAGAAACTCCAGCCTCAAACCGCAATTAAGAAACTTATCGAAAATTTTTAAATCAAAAAACATATTACAATGGATACAATAAAGTTAGTTATCAATCATGTATATGATTTCGTGTCCGAAAAGGAAATATTGCAGCAGGCCGGTAACGCAAGCGCTGCCAACAAAGCATTGTACGATGGATCTCGCGCCGGAAACGATTTTTTGGGCTGGGTAAATCTTCCTTCATCGTTTACCGAAGAATTCATTCGTGAAATCGAAGATGCCGCTACCGTGCTTCGCACCCGATGCGACGTGGTTGTAGTGGTTGGAATCGGCGGCAGCTATTTGGGAGCAAGAGCCGTTATTGATGCACTTTCCAATTCTTTCGACTGGTTGCAGCACGAAAGAAAAGATCCCGTAATTCTTTATGCCGGAAACAATATCGGAGAAGATTATCTTCACGAACTCATTGAATTACTCGAAAAAAGAAAATTCGGAATTATTAATATATCCAAATCGGGCACAACAACCGAACCTGCTATCGCATTCAGAATTCTCAAAAATTTGCTTATCGATAAAGTAGGACGGGAAGAAGCTTGTAAAAGAATCGTGGCTATTACGGATGCATCGAAAGGTGCTCTGCGCACGCTTGCCAACATCGAAGGATATAAAACTTTTGTTATCCCCGATGATGTGGGCGGACGATATTCAGTGCTTACGCCCGTGGGATTATTGCCTATCGCAGTAGCCGGAATAAACATTCGCGAACTCCTTCAGGGAGCCAAAGATATGGAAGAAGCTACCGGAGCCGATTCTTCATTCGAAGTGAATCTGCCCGCTATTTATGCCGCTATCCGCAACGAACTTTACAAAAGAGGCAAAAAAATAGAAATCCTCGCAAACTACAATCCTAAACTGCACTTTTTTGCCGAATGGTGGAAACAACTTTACGGCGAAAGCGAAGGCAAGGAAAACAAAGGGATTTTCCCGGCTGCTGTGGATTTCACCACCGATTTGCACTCAATGGGGCAATGGATTCAGGAAGGCGAGCGCACTATCTTCGAAACTGTTTTATCGGTAAAAGGACCAAAAGAAAAAGTGAAAATTCCGCACGATGACGCCGATCTCGACGGCCTCAATTTCCTGAAAGGGAAACGCGTGGATGAGGTAAATAAAATGGCTGAATTAGGCACGCTTATCGCTCACGTGGATGGAGGAGTACCCAATATTTTGATAGAAATTCCGAAATTATCGGAATATTACATCGGCCAGTTAATTTATTTCTTCGAGAAAGCCTGCGGCATCAGCGGATATATGCTCGGTGTAAATCCTTTTAACCAACCGGGCGTAGAAGACTATAAACGAAATATGTTTGCTTTGTTGGAAAAACCGGGTTACGAGGCTGAAACAAAAGCAATAAAGGAGAGATTATAAAAAGACATTTAGGAAAAAGCACCGGCGAAATTAATTTCACCGGTGCTTTTTTGTATATTTCCTCTATAAATCCCTATTCTCTTTTCCTTACGCGTCACACTATGAGTCCAATATTTTGAATTTGATACAATAAAATAACTGACGGAATGCCTAGCAAAAATAAAAAAGTTTCCCTGTAAAGTTCCATACACATATAGCTAACATAATGATAGCGCATAACGAAACTCATTCGCTTAATTTCACGGGTGGTTACACCGATTTTTTCTTCTATTTTTTTACCTTGTTCGTCTAAGATACACATAAAAATGGTATCTTTGTGCAAATCAAGACCACTGACCGGTATCATAAGAGATAAATTTAAAAATTGGACAATTGTGCCTTTAAGCACATTAATTATCTATAGAATAGTCGGCGGCTTGTTTTTTACCAGACGGCGTATAAAATAAGGAATTTTTTATGTAAGTTTGTTATGAATTAATATGAATATTCGTTTGAATAAGTACAAGATATAAATTACTTTAAATATGCTGTTTTATAGAGGTATTCGTGCACCATTCAAGTTAAGTTTAATATTACTCCTGTTTGCATTATTAGCTACTCAACGCAATACTGACAGCTAATTGCCAACAGCCAAAAGCCTACATAAATATGGGAATGTTCTTTTTTTATAACAATAGAAAACCTCGCAAATTCAACTATACACCCATTCTTTACGATCCCGACAAAGAAGAACGAAAAGAACAGATGGAAAAAAGAATCAGGAGGATTAAAGAAGAAGTCGCCAAGGAAGAAGGTAGAACGATTGAAACTCCGCAGGAGGTTGGTAAAACCGATTTTGGCGAAGAATTTCTTTCGCAAACCAAGTTTTTAAAACGTAGAAAGGAGAAAGAAAAAGACGGGAATAAACCTATTTTTGCCAGCAATATTACTATCGTATTGTTGATAGTTGCTTTACTGATCATTTTCTATTTTGTGTTTTTAAGATAAATTGCCATTGTAAGAATAATGTCGGACATCATTCACCTGTTACCGGATTCCATTGCCAATCAAATCGCGGCCGGCGAGGTCATTCAGCGGCCTGCATCGGTGGTGAAAGAACTGGTGGAAAACTCCCTTGATGCCGATGCCAAACGCATCCATATTATTATAAAAGATGCCGGAAAAGGAATGAGCGCAACCGATGCCCGAATGGCGTTTGAACGGCATGCCACATCCAAAATTAAAACAGCCGACGATTTGTTTGCCTTGCACACCCGCGGTTTCCGTGGTGAAGCGCTTGCATCGGTTGCGGCTATCGCTCATGTGGAACTTAAAACCCGTCGTGCAGAAGACGAAGTAGGTACTTTCTTGAAAATTGCCGGATCGAAAGTAGAAAGTCAGGAAAGCATTTCCTGCGCCGTGGGAACAACTATTTCCGTGAAAAATATTTTTTTCAATGTCCCTGCCCGACGCAAGTTCCTGAAATCGAACGAAACCGAACGCCGGAATATTTTCACGGAAATAGAACGCATCACGCTTGTAAACCCAAATATTGAATTCACCATCATCGAAAACGATATGCAAACCCTGTATCTTCCGCCGGCAAATCTGCGCCAGCGTATCGTGCAAATGCAGGGAAAAAGCATTAATCAGCAACTTATCGAGGTAAACGAAGAAACCACACTGGCCAAAATTCACGGATATATTTCAACGCCGCAGTTTGCCAAAAAGGGTAGGGCTAACCAGTTTTTCTTCGTCAACAACCGATACATTCGCCATCCGTTTTTTCACAAAGCCGTGATGACCGCATACGAACCCTTGATTTCGGCAACGGAAAATCCCAATTATTTTATTTATTTCGAAGTGGAGCCCGATACTATCGATGTGAACATTCATCCCACAAAAACCGAAATAAAGTTCGAAAACGAACGTACCCTTTGGCAAATTTTGATGGTAACGATAAAGGAATCACTCGGAAAATTCAATGCCATTCCCAGTATCGATTTCGATACGGCGGATGCTCCCGATATTCCCATTTTCGACCCGTCGTTATCTCCATCCATGCCCAAGGTAAACATCAATCCCAACTACAATCCTTTTCAAACTTCAGGCAGCAATGGTTTTACGGCTTCAAAGCCGAAGCTCGATTGGGAGCAGTTGTATAAAGGTTTCGAAAATGAAAAGCCGGATGTTGATACATCGTTGTTTGTACCAGCTCATTCGCACGAAAAACCCCTATCGGCAATAACTTCACCTGAGCATTACCAATACAAACAAAAATATATTCTAACGTCGGTAAAATCGGGATTGATGATTATCGACCAGCATCGGGCGCATGTCCGCATTCTTTTCGACAAATATCTCTCGCAGATCACGAACAGAAAAGGTGTTTCCCAGCGGATGTTGTTCCCCGAAATGATTGAACTGACGTCTGCCGAAGCTTCTTCGCTGTCCGAAATTCTGGAAGATATGGAAGCGTTGGGTTTTGAATTGAGTGATTTGGGCAATAACGCTTTTGCTATTCAGGGTATTCCGTCGGAGTTACAAAATGTGGATGCGGTGGCGCTGATACATTCCATGATCGATAAAAACATGGAAACGGGTAGCAACATTCAGGAACAAGTACATGAAACGCTGGCATTATCAATGGCGAACTTCACGGCAATTCCCGTTGGGAAATCACTTTCGGAGGAGGAAATACTGTTGATGGTCAACCAATTGTTTGCCTGCCAATTGCCTAACCACACACCCGACGGAAGAGCAATAATAACAGTTGTTTCGGACGATGAAATAGATAAAAAACTGAAATAAACAGAAATTAGGGATATGGGATTTCGGATTTAGTCTTATCAAACTATAAATTTTGAATTTTAAACATCAAACGCCAAACATTTATGAACTACGCATTTTGTGGAAAAAGCGGCTTGCAATTGCCCAAAATTTCGCTCGGATTATGGCATAATTTCGGTTATATTGACAATTTTGAAGAAGCAAAGAATATGATTTTATACGCCTTTGAGCATGGCGTAACTCATATTGATATTGCTAACAATTACGGACCGCCTCCGGGATCGGCTGAATCGAATTTCGGGAAAATATTAAAAGAAAACCTGGCTTCGCACCGCGATGAAATGATCATTTCGTCTAAAGCCGGTTATTTGATGTGGGACGGACCTTATGGTGACGGCGGTTCAAGAAAATACCTAATGGCGAGCCTCGACCAGAGTTTAAAGCGCACGGGATTGGAGTATTTCGATATTTTCTATTCGCATCGGTACGATTCAAACACTCCCGTTGAGGAAACGATGCAGGCGCTGATTGATATGGTGAAGCAGGGGAAAGCTTTGTACGTGGGTTTATCGAATTATCCGGCAGATAAAGCTCGCGAAGCCATGACCTATTTGAACGCTCAACACGTTCCGAGCCTTATTTACCAGGGTAAATACAGTATGTTCAACCGTCAGCCCGAAGAAGAAATTTTACCGGTTACCAAAGAATTCGGTTCCGGATTTATCGCTTTTTCGCCCTTGGCTCAAGGAGTACTTACAGACAAATACCTGAACGGAATTCCCGAGCACAGCCGTGCTGCCGATACTACCGGATTTTTGCGCAAAGAACAGGTAACGGAGGAACTTGTCGGCAAAGTGAGGAAATTAAATGAAATTGCCCGGCAACGCGAACAAACCATGGCTGAAATGGCTGTTGCATGGTCTTTGCGCGATGAGCGGGTAACTTCTGTAATCGTTGGGACTCGAAATGTAACACAATTGCAGGAAAACCTCAATTCATTGAAAAATCTTAGTTTCACGCAAGAAGAATTAATGCTGATCGACAATATTTTAGACGGGGCAACGTTATAATACAAACGTTGTTTCTGTAGTTAAAATGAGAAGATCGATAACAATTCTTTTATTCGTTGTATTGCTTTCGGTTGTTTCGTGTGTTGATGAGGTATCCCGTTTCACGGTTCCTTATTCGCGGGTATTTTTCCAAATCGACGTTAACGGGTTAGATTCCGATTTGACTTTTTTCGATTACAAAATTTTTGTTCAGGGAAGAACTGTCGGAGAACAAACCGGATACGGGGGATTACTCGTTTTCAGAACAATCGAAAGCAACATTTTTGCTTACGATCTTTGTTGCCCATACGAAGATAATCGCGAGATAAAAGTAAAACCAACCGATAACGGCAAAGCCGTTTGTTCCAAATGTGGAAGCGTTTTTGTTACAATGTACGGATTAGGTACTGCGGAATCGGGGCCGGCTAATGAATCGTTGCAGAGTTATATGGTGAGGAAAAATCTTAATCGTGAAGGTGTTTTTATGATTACAAATTGAGTCTACACCGTAATTTTTTGGCGAATTCTCTTGTATAAATCAAGAAACATTTCTACATTTGCAGTCGCTTTTGAAAAATTTATAATTGAAAGTTCATATTGAATCTTCAATAGTCTGTTTTTAATTCTTTTGCGGAAATAGCTCAGTTGGTAGAGCACAACCTTGCCAAGGTTGGGGTCGCGAGTTCGAGTCTCGTTTTCCGCT
>MVZJ01000013.1 GCA_002069095.1 Bacteroidetes bacterium ADurb.BinA174
GTAAGCGGAACCATGATTTCAGGAATTGCCTTAATGCCCTCTTTTTTCAGTTCGAGAGCGGCTTCTATAATGGCACGTGTCTGCATTTCTGTAATTTCGGGATACATGTTTCCGAGACGACAGCCACGCAATCCGAGCATCGGGTTAGATTCCATCAATCCTTCCACTCTTTCGTGAATTTCTTCAAATGAGATACCCATTACTTTTGCCATTTCCATTTGTCCTTTTTCATCGTGCGGAACGAATTCGTGCAATGGTGGGTCGAGCAAGCGTACAGTTACGGGAAGTCCATCCATAGCTGCGAAAATGCCTTTGAAGTCTTCTTTTTGCAACGGAAGCAATTTTGCCAATGCTTTGCGACGGCCTTCTTCTTTTTTAGCCAAAATCATCTCACGCATGGGAATAATTTTGTCTTCTTCGAAGAACATGTGTTCTGTGCGACACAATCCGATACCTGTTGCACCAAAATTACGCGCTACTTTTGCGTCGCGTGGTGTATCGGCATTGGTACGTACGTTCATGCGGGTGTATTTATCGGCAATTTTCATCAACTCGAGAAAATCGGGGCCGAGTTCCGCATCCTGCGTTTGAATTTTTCCTTCGTAAACGTTTCCGGTAGTTCCGTTCAACGAAATCCAATCTCCTTGATTGAACACTTTTCCGTTCACACTCATTTTTCTTTCTCTATAGTTGATAACTACGCCATTTGCAGCCGAAACACAGCATTTTCCCATGCCACGCGCCACAACAGCCGCGTGCGACGTCATGCCGCCGCGAGCAGTTAAGATTCCTTCAGCGGAAGCCATTCCTCTAAGGTCTTCGGGTGAGGTTTCGATACGGCAAAGGATAACTTTCTTACCTTCTTTTGCCCATTCTTCGGCTTCGTCGGCATGAAAGACAATTTGTCCGGCAGCAGCTCCCGGCGATGCAGGCAATCCGTTGGTAACAGGTTTTGCTTCTGTCAATGCTTTTTTATCGAAAACAGGGTGTAACAGTTCGTCCAATTTTTCGGGATCGCACCGCTTCAGCGTTGTTTTTTCATCGATATATCCTTGGTGGAGCATATCAATGGCAATCTTAATCATTGCCGCGCCCGTGCGTTTCCCGCTACGAGTTTGCAATATCCACAGTTTACCGTCTTGAATGGTAAACTCAAGGTCTTGCATATCTTTAAAATAGTCTTCGAGTCTTTGTTGAATTTCGATAAGTTCTTTGGCGCAGTCGGGCATTACTTCTTCGAGTGAAGGAAATTTAGCGGCGCGTTCTTCTTCCGATACGCCTTGTAATTTTGCCCAACGACGCGAACCTTCTAAGGTAATTTCCTGCGGAGTACGTACGCCGGCAACCACATCTTCGCCTTGTGCATCGATGAGGTATTCGCCGTTGAAAATATCTTCGCCGGTAGCGGCATCACGGGTGAAAGCAACTCCGGTTCCCGATGTTTTACCCATATTTCCGTAAACCATAGCCTGAACGTTAACAGCAGTTCCCCATTCTTCGGGGAAATTATTCATTTTGCGGTATAGGATGGCACGTTCGTTCATCCAACTGTCGAAAACGGCGCAAACGGCTCCCCAGAGCTGCTCCCAAGCGCTTTCGGGAAAATCGTTTCCGGTTTGTTTTTTTACAGCGGCTTTAAAACGTTTTACCAATTCTTTCAGATCGTCAACAGTTAAATCGTTATCGAGTTCAACACCTTTGGCTTCTTTCATCTCATCCATTATTTCTTCGAACGGATCGATGTCTTCTTTGCTCTGCGGTTTCATTCCCAACACCACATCGCCGTACATTTGTACGAAACGACGGTAAGAGTCCCAAGCGAAACGCTCGTTACCCGATTTTTTGGCAATCCCTTCAACGGCATCGTCATTTAAACCAAGATTGAGAACCGTATCCATCATACCAGGCATAGAAACGCGAGCGCCTGAGCGCACAGATACTAAGCAAGGATTTTCTTTATCGCCGAACTTTGCTCCCATCAGGGTTTCGATGTTTTGGATAGCTTTTTCAACTTCGGGTTTCAACACATCTACCACGTAATCTTTGCCAAGTTGGTTGTATTCTGTACATACTTCGGTGGTAATGGTAAATCCCGGAGGAACGGGAACACCTATCAGGTTCATTTCGGCAAGGTTAGCGCCTTTTCCACCCAGCAGATTCTTCATATCTGCACGACCTTCGGCTAATCCGTTGCCAAAGGTGTAAACTCTCTTTTTTTCCATCTTTTCGAAAAATTTATATATTGATTATTAATTGTTTGGATTCCGTGCTGTAATAATTTTGCAAATGTACTAAAAATTTTGATATTTAACAGTTATTATAACCGCTTATAGTTTGTGGTGTGTAAATTTAAATATCAGATTTCAGATTGCTTGGCAAATCCATTTACAAATTATTAGTCATTTATATTTAATGAAAAACCGTCTATAGTCTGATATCTGATGCCTAATCTCACATTTATAGCCGATTACAATCAAATTTTCTAATTACTGCAGTTGCTCATCCTTTAGCTTTTTTTCCTGAGGCGCTAAACGATCACTTTGAACTTGCCTGATAGTATCGTTTAGATTACCCAAAAAGATATTGTTCAAAAGGATATTTCTATATAAACCGATTGTATCCAGCAACTTTACAAATCCGGTAATCGCTTGAATTGTATCGTTCAAAACGAGTGAATCTCTAAAATTTGTCAAGTATTTTTGTCCATGCAGAGTATATGTTTTGTTTTCGGAAATTACCTTCGAACGGTAAATGGTTGTATCTTTATATTCGAACATAAGCATCATTCGTAAATTCGGAGTTGAATTTGCGGGAATACCGGTAACATCGAAACCGAAATCGAAATCGGGATTGTTGATTTTATTGGCAATTTCAGTGGTGTCTAAACGGAAACGGAAACCGTTTTTAGGATTTATTTCATCAAACGAATAGTTGTGCGGAATGTAAGAAACTGAATAAGATCGGGTGGTAAGCGATTGTTCCTGTTGAAACTGACGATTCATTACCTGTTCGATTGCTTTCTGTTGGCGTTGCAGGCGGGCTTTAACCGAATCGTTCATTTTTAGGTAAATAGCAATTTTATCGGAATACCACGAAAGCGACGTATCCCATTGCGCCTGCGATGTCTTATGTTTTCGGAAAACTTCGTTTATGAGTGCTTCTTTCTTCTCAGGGGTATCGAAACTCGGGTAATCGTTATCTATCATTGCCTCGGCAATGTAAACATCGTACATCAGTTTCTCCATATTTTTGCGACTCAGCACTTCTTTCGGTCTGTTGCAAAAAGAAAACAAAATGCTCAGAATTACCGATACCAGTAAATATGCAACAACTTTACGATTCACGAACAGCTTCTTTTTCTAATTGCTCCTGCCTTTCACGATCTAACTTTTCCCTGTCTTTTTTCGATAGAAGTGAATAGGAAAGCGTTTTTCGATAAAAAATCAACAACAATGCCACTCCTACCGAGATGGCTGAATCGGCAACATTAAAAATGAAGCGGAAAAAATATACTTTTTCACTACCATCTGGTAAAATTTTTGTCCAAATGGGAAAGTAAAACATATCTACAACTTTACCATGGAATAATGATGTATAACCTTCTCCCCATGGAACACGTGATGCAATATACCCTTCGTAACTTGCCTCAAATATTTTTCCATAAAAAACGCTATCAATAATATTTCCCGATGCGCCTGCCAATACAAGTGCAATACAAACTACAAAACCTAATTTGTAGCCTTTTTTTAATATATTAGTAAGATAAAAGGTGATAGCTATCGCAGCAATGATACGAAATAATGTCAAATATAACTTTGTCCCTTCAGCTTCAAGCCCAAAAGCCATACCTGAATTCTCTACGAAATAGATTTTAAACCAGTCGGTTATATGAATCATATCGTAAAGAGCCATATTGGTTTTTACCCATATTTTACTCACTTGGTCGACGAGAAGAACCAAGACGATAACCAAAACGGCAATAATTCCTTTTTTTGTAGTGTTGTTCATTCGGGTAGCCATTTACACACAACGCGGCTGAGAACAGAAGTATGTATTTTCTGTCCCAATATCGTTCGTATTGTTGTTAAAATCATTCGCTGACGGTTATTTTCTTTTTCCCTGTTTTGCTTCGATGCTCAGTGTCGCGTGCGGAACCGCACGAAGGCGTTCTTTAGGAATAAGTTTACCGGTTTCGCGACAAACACCGTAAGTTTTGTTTTCGATACGTATTAATGCTGCTTGTAAGTTTTGAATGAACTTCATCTGGCGTTGAGCCAAACGACCTGCTTCTTCTTTCGAGAGTGTTGATGCACCTTCTTCCAGTACCTTGTAAGTTGGCGATGTGTCCACCGTATCGTTACCATCAGCATTGGTTACCGCCGCGCGATAGTTTTCGTACTCCTGCTTGGCAATTTCCAGTTTTTCGTTAATAATGGCACGGAATTCTTCCAATTCCTTATCCGAATATCTCGTCTTTTCACTCATAACAGTAAATGTTTTAATTTATAATTGTTTTTAATCTTCTTTTTAAATCGTATAAATTTTTGTTTCAGGTTTGAATTCAACCAAAAGGTCAATATCGCTTTTTTGAGAAAATTCTCCTCGAGCTAACGAACCAAACAAAGCTATTTGCGTGAGATGATATTCTCGCAGTAACCTCTGTTTGTTAACAGATAGATAATTTAATATATCCGAAGCATTGTCCATCCTACTCTTTTCCGCAAAGATAACAAAATTTCATTATCGATTTACCAATCATAAACGCAAATGTATCTACTATTGTTTATGAATATCTATTGTTAATTTTTCGTCGTCAATCTCAATTTCATCCTCAAAAGTTTGTGCTTTTATTTCTATTGAGTCGGCGAGCACCTGTGTTTTGATATAATCGCTGAATTCTTCGATAGCAGCATCAAACAACGGGTTCGACGAAAACCGGACAGCAATGCGGTCAGTTATTTCAAAATCTTTCGATTTTCGCAAATTTTGAATACGGTTCACTAATTCACGGGCAACACCTTCTTTGCGAAGTTCATCAGTAACGGTTATGTCGAGAGCCACGGTCAGCCGTCCTTCGTTGGCTACAAGCCAGCCTGGAATATCTTCTGAGATGATTTCAACGTCAGAAATATCAATTACTGCTTCTTGTTCGTTTACCGCGAAGGCGATATTACCGTTTTTCTCCAGATTGTTTATCTCGTCTTGCGACATTTCCTGAATACGCAAAGCGAGTTGTTTCATTATTTTTCCATATTTTGGACCAAGTTTCTTAAAATCGGGTTTTACGCGTTTCACAAGCATATCGTTTGCCGAATCCACAAACTCCAGTTCTTTCACGTTTACTTCGCTGAGAATAAGCGCCTGAACGGCTTCGATATTTTTCTGTTGCCTTGCATCCACCACCGGAATCATAATCTTTGATAACGGCTGGCGAACTTTCAAATTCACTTTTCGCCGCAATGCCAACACGATGGATGATGCCGTTTGCGCCAAATACATTTGCTCTTCGAGCGCAGTATCGATAGCCGATTCATCCACAACGGGAAAATCGGCCAAATGAACCGATTCGAATGTTTCGCTTCCGGTAGCTTTTACCAAATCCAAATAGAGCCTATCGGCATAAAATGGTGCAATGGGCGCCATCAGTTTTGCCACCGTAACCAAACATTGATACAGCGTTTGATAAGCCGAAATTTTATCCTCGGTCATTTCACCGCCCCAAAAACGTTTACGGTTAAGGCGCACGAACCAGTTGCTAAGGTTGTCGCTCACAAAATCGTTGATTGCCCGCCCGGCTTTTGTAGGCTCGTAGTTGGCGTAATCTTCGTCCACTTCTTTTGTAAGCGTGTTCAGCAGCGATAGAATCCACCTGTCAATTTCGGGTCGATTTACCAGTTCTATTTGCGGATATTGGTTGTGAAAATCATCCACGTTAGCGTAAAGCGCGAAGAAAGAATACGTATTGTACAATGTTCCGAAAAACTTGCGTCGGGCTTCTTCCACGCCGTCAATATCGAATTTCAGGTTGTCCCACGGAGCAGCGTTAGTAACCATATACCAGCGCAGCGGGTCGGATCCGAATCTTTCAATCGTTTCAAACGGGTCAACGGCATTTCCCAATCGTTTCGACATTTTATTGCCGTTTTTATCAAGAACCAATCCGTTGGAAACCACATTTTTGAACGCCACACTTTCTTTTACCATTGCACTGATGGCGTGCAGCGTGAAAAACCATCCGCGCGTCTGGTCAACACCTTCGGCAATAAAATCGGCGGGATAAACCTTGGCAAAATCTTCCTCCGAAATGTGCGGATAAAAAACCTGAGCAAAAGGCATGGCTCCGCTATCAAACCAAACATCAATGAGGTCTAATTCGCGATGCATCGGTTTTCCACTATCGGAAACCAGCACGATATTGTCCACGTATGGGCGATGAAGGTCTATTTTTTCGTACTCTAAGTCTTTGTAATCTTTCAGATTGAAGTCTTTCCAGGGTAATTCGGTCATAACACCGGCATCAAGCGCTTTTCGCATTTCATCAAAAAGTTCTTTTACCGAACCGATGCATTTCTCTTCTTTTCCGTCTTCGGTACGCCAAATCGGAAGTGGCGTTCCCCAGTAGCGACTGCGGCTCAGGTTCCAGTCCTGCAGGTTTTCGAGCCATTTTCCAAAACGTCCTGTTCCCGTAGATTGCGGTTTCCAATTAATGGTATCGTTGAGTTCCATCATCTTTTCGCGACAAGCCGTAGAGCGGATAAACCAACTGTCGAGCGGATAATACAACACAGGCTTATCGGTGCGCCAGCAATGCGGATAACTGTGAACAAATTTTTCGATGCGGAAAGCGCGGTTTCGTAGTTTAAGGGAAACGGACAAATCAACGTCCAGAGTCACTTCAGTTTCAGATAACGCCTCATTATATTCGTTTTTTACGAAACGTCCGGCAAACTCCTTGTATAAATCAACGTTTACGTTGTTTTTCACAAAATCATCGTCCAAATCTTCGATGCGATAGAATTTTCCGGTTAAATCCACCATCGGTCGGGTATTTCCGTCTTTATCGATGAGTATCAGTCCCGGCACATCATTTTCTTTACCTACTTTTGCATCATCTGCGCCAAAAGTCGGTGCGATATGTACAATACCAGTTCCGTCTTCGGTAGTAACAAAATCGCCGGTTACTACGCGAAAAGCTTTTTCAGTAACATTCACCCACGGGAAAAGTTGTTCGTATTCAATTCCGGCAAGTTCTGAGCCTTTCCAAGTTTTTTCCAACACACGGAAAGGGATATTTTTGTCGCCTTCTTTATAATCTTCGAGTTTAAGAGCGTTATTTTTTTCGAGAAAATAAGAGCCAAGCAGACTTTTTGCCAATACCACCGTTATCGGTTTTCCGGTGTATTGATTGTATGTTTGGACTGTAGCGTATTCGATATTCGGTCCCACTGCCAGCAACATATTCGATGGTAATGTCCATGGTGTGGTTGTCCAAGCCAGAAAAAATGCTTCACCAAACTCTTTCCATTCCGGAAACGGATTTTTTATTTTGAATTGAGCGGTGCAGGTAGTATCTTTCACATCGCGATAACAGCCGGGCTGATTGAGTTCGTGCGTGCTCAATCCGGTTCCCGCCGCAGGCGAATAGGGCTGAATGGTGTAACCTTTGTAAAGATAACCTTTTTTGTAAATTTCTTTGAGCAAGTACCACAACGTTTCTATATATCGGTTGTCGTAGGTGATATACGGATCATTCATATCCACCCAATAGCCCATCTTTCGGGTAAGGTCTTCCCACTCTTTGGTATATCGCATTACTTCGGTGCGGCAAGCGTTGTTGTATTCTTCTACGGTAATGGTTTTACCGATGTCTTCTTTGGTAATTCCCATTGTTTTTTCAACGCTTAACTCAACCGGAAGTCCATGCGTATCCCAACCGGCTTTCCGATTCACCAGAAAGCCTTTCATTGTTTTATAACGACAAAAAATATCTTTTATTGAACGTGCAATCACGTGATGAATGCCCGGCATTCCGTTTGCCGACGGCGGGCCTTCGTAAAATACAAACTCAGGATGTCCTTTGCGAGTTTCCAGACTTTTGTGAAACACGTTTTGTTCATCCCATTGCTGCAACATTTCTTTGTTGATCTCCGATAAATTTAACTGACTATATTCGGTGAATTTCTTACTCATTGTCAACGTTTTTATACCTCTTAAAAAATTGTTTGCAAAGGTAGTAAAAATTTGAGAATTGACAATTGAAATAATGAGGAAGTACACAAAACGGATTACCAACTAAAAAAAAGTATGAACTTTACAATTATTTTATTTTTGAAAGAATAAAACTTTATATACACCTTTGGCGTTAGTAACGCAACAAGTAAGCAATGATAGTTTCATTTAAAAATAAGGAAACTGAAAATATATGGAAAAGATTAGTTCTCCCAAAAAAATTGAAATTCAATATACAGCGAGAAAAAGCTCACAATGATTATCTGTTGATATTACTGATGAGCAAATCGGAAAAATTGCAAATGTAGGTTAACTCAATGCTCCAAAAACTCAACAACTCCCAACCTGCGGTTGCAGAAAAAATAAGAAATGTATTTCAGGCATCGTATGCAGTGGAAGCGGAAATACTGAAAGCGAAAGATTTTCCTCCGCTTAAACGCCCGATAGAGAAATACATCGATACCGATACGGAGTTTTACGGTTATTCACTGGGCAATGAAATCGTTGCCGTGGCGGAACTCCGTTTTCATCCCGATTTTATCCACATCCAAAGCCTTGTGGTGCATCCCGACCACTTCCGTAAAGGAATTGCTTCGCAAATGATGAATTTTATTCTCGATTCGTTTACCGACTGTCCGCGTTTTATGGTGGAAACCGGCATGGACAACAAGCCGGCTTGTGATTTATACAAGAAATTCGGGTTTTACGAAATTCATCAGTGGGACACCGATCACGGTGTAAGAAAAATCAGATTCGAAAAGATCATGTCATAAAAAAAGTTCTTCACAACCGAAGAACTTTTTTATAATCGTATTTTTAATTTTACTCTTTATCCCTACTATAATTCGGCGCTTCGCGCGTGATCATCACGCCGTGCGGATGACTTTCGGCGTATCCGGCAGAAGTTATGCGGGTGAATTTGGCTTCGTGCAGTTTCTCGATGTTGGCTGCGCCGCAATAACCCATTCCGGCACGAAGTCCGCCAACCATCTGGTAAATAACTTCCTGCAATGTTCCTTTGAAAGGTACACGGGCTTCGATCCCTTCGGGAACTAATTTTTTAATATCGTCTTCCACATCCTGAAAATAACGGTCTTTCGAACCTTTTTGCATGGCTGAAAGCGAGCCCATTCCCCGATAAGTTTTGAATTTCCGACCGTTAAAAATTATCGTTTCACCCGGCGATTCTTCCGTTCCGGCCAGCAGCGAACCCATCATCACCGATGAACCACCGGCAGCCAATGCTTTCACAATATCGCCCGAATAACGCAAACCGCCGTCGGCGATAAGCGGCACACCTGTTCCTTTTAATGCCTGCGCCACATCGTAAATTGCCGAAAGCTGGGGGACTCCTACGCCTGCAATAACGCGTGTAGTACAAATCGACCCCGGGCCAATTCCCACTTTAACCGCATCGGCTCCGGCTTTTACCAGAAATTTTGCAGCTTCGGCAGTAGCAATATTTCCCACCACTACATCAATCTCAGGGAAAGTTTTCTTGATAAGTTTCAGCATATCACCAACGCCTTTTGAATGCCCGTGGGCAGTATCGATAACAATAGCATCAACGCCGGCATCGATAAGTGCAGCGGCTCTTTCCACCGAATCGAAAGTAACACCAATTCCCGCAGCCACGCGCAAACGTCCCTGCTCATCTTTAGATGCATTAGGTTTGTCTTTGGCTTTGGTAATGTCTTTATATGTAATTAAACCGATTAATTTGTAATGAGAATCTACCACCGGCAATTTCTCAATTTTGTGTTCCTGCAAGATTTCTGCCGCAGCATCCAAATCGGTAGATTGACGTGTGGTAACCAAACCGTCTTTGGTCATTACTTCGTTAATTTGTTTTTCCATTTCGCGTTCGAAACGCAAATCACGATTGGTAACAATTCCTACCAGCGTGTTATCTTCCGTCACCACCGGTATTCCGCCGATTTTGTACTCAGCCATCATTTCCAATGCATCGGCAACTGTTTTTTCGGGATGAATACTGATGGGATTCAATATCATGCCGTTCTCGGCACGTTTTACTGCACGCACCTGTTTTGCCTGATCATCAACGGTCATGTTTTTGTGAATAACTCCTATCCCGCCTTCGCGTGCAATAGCGATAGCCATATTAGTTTCGGTAACAGTATCCATTGCAGCCGACACCATTGGGATATTAAGCGGAATGTTTCTGGAAAAACGCGTGGAGAGGTCAACGTTGCGGGGGAGAACTTCGGAATAACCGGGGACTAACAACAAATCGTCGAAAGTCAACCCTTCCATTGTGATTTTATCTGCAATAAATGACATAATTAGTTGTTTTTGTGAAAAGAGCCAAGAATCAAGAGCCAAGACTTATAGACAACATTCGTCATCGGTCATCCATTAACTTCTAATTTCTTTTCCCTTATGATTTTTATTGCACGCAAAAGTAACTCTTTTTATTGAAATGTAATGATTTTGAAACGTTAATTTTATTTTTTGATAGTGTTTATTCGAGTATTTTAACCTGCATTATTCATCGCAATAAAAAATAAAATGGATGACTGTATATTTCCACACTCATCTTGCATTGATAGCCAAAGGCAAAATATTCTTTTTCAAAATTATATAGACACATTGTGTCAAGTCAAGAGTTCCGAATTGAGTTTCTAGTTTAAAATGTGTAAATTTTTTTAGGACAAGACAATAAAATAAGGGCAGTTTTTATTAAAAAACTGTAAGTATTTTATCGTTATTTCGCCAAAATGCTTCAAACGGTTGTGATTTTGGCTATATTTGCAAAATTTTTCACGAAAAAATATAAAATTGACATGAATCCATTGTCCGCACGACTGCAATCTCTCTCCCCATCCGAAACTTTCGCGATGGCGCAAAAAAGCAACGAGCTGAAAGTTCTGGGAATTGACGTAATTAACATGAGTGTGGGTGAACCCGACTTTGCCACACCCAAACATATAAAAGAAGCCGCCAAAAAGGCAATTAATAATAATTTCTCTTTCTATTCTCCCGTGCCGGGATTTCCCGAATTGCGAAAAGCCGTTTGTGCAAAACTGAAAAATGAGAATAATCTCGATTTCGAACCCGCACAAATAGTGATTTCGGGCGGTGCAAAACAATCGCTTTGCAACGTTATTTTATCCATCGTAGATAAAGGCGAAGAAGTTATCATTCCTGCTCCCTACTGGGTGAGCTATCCCGAAATGGTGAAAATTGCCGAAGGGAAATCGATTTTCGTGTATGCCGGCATCGAACAGGATTACAAAATAACGGCAAAACAACTGGAAGAAGCCATTACGGCAAAAACAAGAGCGCTGATTTTGTGTTCTCCTTCCAATCCTACCGGAAGCGTTTATTCGCGTGAAGAATTAAAATCGCTGGCCGATGTGCTGGCAAAACATCCCAATATATTCGTTATTTCCGATGAAATTTACGAACACATAAATTACGTGGGAAAACACGAGAGCATAGCTCAATTTGAAAAAATTCGCGAACGGGTGATTGTTATAAACGGAGTCTCGAAAGGCTACGCCATGACGGGTTGGCGCATCGGATGGATTGCCGCACCCAAATGGATTGCTTCGGCTTGCGGATTGTTGCAGGGACAATACACATCGGGAGCGTCTTCTATTTCGCAAAAGGCAGCCGAAGCCGCTTACACCGGAAACCAGGATTGCGTGGAAAAAATGCGCGTTGCATTCGAAAGAAGGAAAAACCTGATCACGAAACTCTTAAAGGAGATTCCAGGATTAAAAGTAAACGATCCCAAAGGTGCATTCTATATTTTTGTTGAATGTAGCCATTACGTTGGAAAACAATTCGAAGGAAAGAAAATTGAAACTGCTACCGATTTAGCGATGTATCTTCTGGAACAGGGACATGTTGCCTGCGTGGGAGGCGATGCTTTCGGAGCTCCGGGACACATCCGATTTTCATACGCAACATCGGATAAAAATATAGAAAAAGCTGTTGCCAGAGTGAAAAATACACTGGCTAAACTAAACTAAAAAACTGACGGAGCGACTATAAGTTGCTCCGTCAATAATTTTAAAACGTAACATTCACCAACACCGGAAAATGATCGGACGGGAAATGGCCGTATTGCACATCGTTCAATACGCCGTACTTGTTTACCGTAACTCCTTCTGAAACCCAAATGTAATCGATGCGCCCTTTCATCGAAGAATCCAGCCTAAACGAGTTGAATGTACCTTCCGTGCCGTAAGGCGGTTGAACCGAAATCTTATAAGAATCCTTTAACCTGCCATCATTAGCCAAAATTTGAATGGGCTCATCGTCGGGAGTAGCGTTAAAATCACCGGTGCAGAAAAAGATATTGTTCCCGGCAATTTCTTCAATCTTTTTCAACAACAAAATCGATGAATTCTTTCTTGCCTCCCGCCCTTGATGATCGTAATGCGAGTTGAAGAAGAAGAATTCTTTTCCCGATCGCCTATCTTTGAATTTTGCCCACGAACAAATCCGGTTGCAGCAAGTCGCATCCCAGCCTTTACCTGGCACATCGGGATTTTCCGCGAACCAGAAATCGCCGTTTTCCAACACATCGAATTTATCTTTCTTGTAAATAATGGCGGAATGTTCGCCCGCATCCTTTCCGTCATCGCGTCCGCTGCCTACATAGGCGTAATTTTCAAGTTCGAGAATATTGTCTAATTGATGTTTAAACGCTTCCTGTACGCCAAAAATATCGAAATCGTGGAAACGAGCCAATCCTTTCACCATCTCTTTACGGTGTGTCCATGCATCTAAGCTATCCCGGTCTGTATCCATTCGGATATTAAATGTGCCGACATTCATTGTAAGATCTTTTGTTGCCTGTGAACAACCTATAAGAATCAAGCTAAAAAACAGCAAAAAAAGGAGTGTTGATTTTTTCATTTGTGTATATATTTAATTATTTAATAACTTGTTTATTAACGACTTTCCCCGTCATGTCTTTTTGTTCGATATGAATGCCTTGGTTATTCACACTTACATCAAGATATGTTTCATCATCATTTATAAGAACAGGAAAATTCAACTTACTTTCATCCCCTTTTCTGATGAACTTATAATTATGAGTATGTCCGCTAAACATGATATCGATATTTGCATCGTTAAGCAGAGGCAAGAATTTTTCGGCAATATCATTTGTGCCGTGCCATGTGGAGCCTGTTGGAGGAATATGCATAATAACCACCCTGAATTTTGCCGATTTAAAATCGGGTTGGTTTATCACTTCCCTGATCCATTCACTTTGTTCTGTCCGGTATTGATCGAAAAGAGAGAGTCCGGAATACTCTATATCGGAATCAGGTTTATCTTCTCCTCCATCCAATACTAAAAAGAAAACCGGGCCGTGTGAGAAAGTATAATAAAACTTACCATTATTTGTTGGAAAATAGTCATAAAAAAAAGTTCTGTCTTTTCCTCTGGATTCGTGATTACCTCTTGCGTAAAAAACAGGCACTTCACTTGCAAACAGTTGTACAGCCTTATCCATAAATCCAGTAAAGATGGCCTGAGATTCCTGAACACTTGAAATCATGTCGCCATTAAAAATCACCAAATCTGTGTTTTCTTTGTTCACATCTTTTAGCATTGCTTGTAAATTATCGTTTTTACCATGAATATCATTTACAATCTTAAAAGATATTTGCGGTTTTGTTTTATCTAAAGTGACAAACGAGAGTGGCTTTTTCCCATATACGTCTGTTGAAACGATATTTCCGTATAAAATTCTGTGTGCCGCATAATCTGCAATTTCTTTTGAAAAAATCCTGTACCTGTATTCTATACCCGGAGCAAGTCCGGTTACGGTTATCCTATGCAGCTTCCCGATTATTCGGCTTCCGTGTGAACTTTCATAGAACTTTGTTCTTTCTTTTGCATAGAAGCTGTCGTTTCCGGCGGGCGCCAATTCTATCCAAGAGACTGCATCTTTATTAGTTGTCCAAACAATAGTTGCTTCGTTCTCACTTAGTTTTTGAATGTAAGGGCCATTGACAATTTCTATATTTTGAGAAAATATAAGTAAAGGAAGAAAAAGGAGTGCAAAAAAAAGTTTTATTTTCATGTATGAAATTTATTTTTTAATTATTCTAACTTCTGTCCATACCGGCAAATGATCGGATGCAACGGGTTCATTTTCCACTTTTGTTTGCACGACTTCGAAACTAAAAACATCGGATTGTTTCCCAAAAACATAATCGATACAACGATTCGGATTCACGACCGGAATTGTCGGCTGCGCCGGGTCGTTCAGAATTACCCATTCTTTCGATATTTCCTTAATTTCTTCCGATTCGGAAACGGCATTGAGATCGCCGGCCAGAAATACCGGTTTGTCCGTATATTTTTTCAATGCTTCGTTAATGACTGCCACCGACGCAAACCTGTCGGGTTGTCTCAACGACCAATGCGTGCTGCAAATAACGTAATCCTTCATTTCAACGATAAGTAAACTACGTTTTTCTTCGCTTCCCGGAAGCGGAACTCCGTGAAAACGCAATGGTTTTTCTTTTGTCAGCATTCCAACACCGTATTTCCCTCCCTGATAATCGATAGAAGCATTATACGCAGCATACATTCCCGTTCTTTTCGCCAATTCGTCAAGAACCACAATTCCGTCGCTTCGTTCGGTTGCACTATCTAATTCCTGAATCGCCACACAATCTGTGTTTATTCGCTTAATTACATTCGCTACGCGATCGAAATCAACAATTTCGTCCATTCCGCGGGCATTGCGAATGTTGTAGGAAAGTATTTTTAACTGAGGTCTGTCGCTTGATGTCTTCTTACTAATTGAGCACGAATTAAACAACAAAGTGAACAGCGCTAAGAGAAAAGCATATCTAAATTTCATCCGGTATATCTTTTAAATATTCAAAATTACATTTTTTAAAACAACTAATAAAATGATTGACCACATTTGTTTCATTTTTCAACTTCCAAGATAGATAATCATAATCGGTCTAAATATATGGTATTAAAGAAATAATTCCATAATTGTTCTTTTTTTACATTTTAAAGTGTTATTTTTGTGCACTGAATTGAATTTCCTCATTCTTTATAGAACTAATTTAGCATTTTTATCACAAACAATTAAAAATCAATATAATTACTAAATAAATTTTTAAACAAAAACTTTATGAGCTGGTTAATTAATTCGTCAATCGGTCGGAAAGTTGTACAAAGTCTTTCCGGTCTGTTTTTGATTCTGTTCCTGCTGTTTCACATGTGCATGAATGTTGTTCTCATTTTCAACTATGAGACTTACGATTTTCTTGCCAACGAAATTTTAGGTGCAAATTGGTGGGCAATTGTTGGAACATTAATAATTGCATTGGGTGTGGTAATTCACATTTTATATGGAATTATTTTAACGTTACAAAACCAAAAAGCGCGCGGCAAGGACAAATATGCGTCGTCAAGTAAAACACCGCAAGCATGGTCGTCAAAAAACATGTTCGTGTTGGGACTTGTAATTTTGATTTTCGTTTTATTGCACTTGTATCAAATGTGGTACGAAATGCAGTTTAAGGAATTGTTTCACATTTCCGGAGCCAGAACCGATGGTGCCCAATTAGTTGCCGAAAAATTTTCGCAACTGTGGGTGGTAGTTGCTTACATTATCGGTTTTATTGGGTTGTGGTTTCACCTCACACACGGTTTTTGGAGTGCGCTACACACGGTGGGATGGAACAATACTGTTTGGATGAAACGAATTAAAGTGTTAGGAAACATCGTTTCTACTATTATTTGTTTGGGATTTATTGTAGTGGCAATTGCCGTTCATTTAGGATATTCCAATTTACTAGGCTAACAAAAATAATTTGATAGATTATGACTAAAATTAACGCAAAAATACCTCAAGGTCCACTGGAAAAAAAGTGGTCAAACTATAAAGCAACTCAAAAATTGGTAAATCCCGCCAACAAACGCCGTCTCGATGTGATTGTTGTAGGAACGGGTTTAGCCGGTGCTTCCGCAGCTGCTTCACTTGGTGAGTTAGGATTCAATGTGTATAACTTCTGTATTCAGGATTCGCCACGTCGCGCACACTCAATTGCTGCTCAAGGAGGAATAAACGCCGCGAAAAATTATCAAAACGACGGAGACTCCGTGTATCGTTTGTTTTATGATACAATAAAAGGTGGCGACTATCGTGCTCGCGAAGCAAACGTGTATCGTTTGGCGGAAGTTTCCAACGAAATCATTGACCAATGCGTAGCACAAGGAGTTCCTTTTGCACGTGAATATGGTGGTTTGCTTGCCAACCGTTCTTTCGGTGGAGCACAAGTATCCAGAACTTTCTACGCTCGCGGACAAACAGGTCAACAATTGTTGCTTGGTGCATATAGTGCACTAAGCCGCGCTGTTAACAGAAATCAAGTAAAACTTTATACCCGCTATGAAATGGTTGATTTGGTGGTTATCGATGGACGCGCTCGCGGTATCATAGCTCGCAACCTTGTTACGGGAAAATTGGAAAGATTTGCTGCTCACGCTGTTGTAATTGCAACAGGTGGTTATGGAAACACGTTTTTCCTTTCATCTAACGCGATGGAATGTAACGGTTCTGCAGCTTGGCAATGCTACAAAAAAGGAGCATTTTTCGGAAATCCGTGTATGGCGCAAATTCACCCGACATGTATTCCGGTTCACGGCGAATTCCAATCAAAACTTACATTGATGTCTGAGTCGTTGCGTAACGACGGACGTATTTGGGTTCCAAAGAAAAAAGAAGATGCCGAAGCTATTCGCGCAGGTAAATTAAAACCGACACAAATTAAGGAAGAAGATCGCGACTACTACTTAGAGCGTCGTTATCCCGCTTTTGGTAACTTAGTACCTCGCGACGTTGCTTCACGCGCTGCTAAAGAGCGTTGTGATGCAGGTTACGGAGTTGGAACTACCGGATTGGCAGTTTACTTAGACTTTGCCGAAGCAATCAATCGTCTTGGTAGGGATGTAGTTGAAGCACGCTATGGTAACCTGTTCCAAATGTATGAGAAAATCGTTAACGATAATCCTTACGAAACCCCAATGATGATTTTCCCGGCAATCCACTACACAATGGGTGGAATTTGGGTTGACTACGAGTTAATGTCAACTATTCCCGGGCTATTTGCTATCGGTGAGGCTAACTTCTCCGATCACGGAGCTAACCGCTTAGGTGCATCAGCGCTTATGCAAGGATTGGCTGACGGATATTTTATCCTTCCTTATACAATTCAAAACTATTTGTCGGATCAAATTTCTCTTGACCACTTCTCAACTGATCATCCTGAGTTTGATAAAGCGGAAAAAGCTATTAAAGACCGAATCGATCGCTTGATGAATATTAAAGGAACTCATTCAGTTGACAGTATCCACAAAAAATTAGGTCATGTAATGTGGGAATATGTTGGAATGGGACGCGATGCTGAAGGTTTGAAAAAAGGTATCGAATTGTTGAAAGAAGTGAAAAAAGACTTTTGGACAAATGTTCGTATCCCAGGTGAAGGCGACGATTTGAATATCGAGTTAGAAAAAGCACTTCGTTTGGCCGACTTTATCGAAATTGGCGAACTGATGGCTCATGACGCTCTTGACAGAGAAGAGTCGTGTGGTGGGCACTTCCGTGTTGAACACCAAACTGAAGAAGGAGAAACATTGCGTAATGATAAGGAATTTGCATACGTTTCATGCTGGGAGTACAAGGGAGAAGATAAAGACCCTGTTATGTACAAAGAACCGCTCGAATATGAATTTGTTGTTCGTGAACAAAGAAATTATAAATCATAAATTCAGTTGACAAGTTATAAGTAAACAAAGTAAACAAGTGATTGAGTTATGGCAATAATGACACATAAAAGCTTAAAAGTTTGGCAAAATGCAATTAGGTTTGTTGTAGACATATATCGTATAACCCAATCTTTCTCTGATGAAGAAAAATACGGAATAACTTCGCAAATGTGTAGAGCAGCCGTATCCATACCGTCGAATATTGCAGAGGGATATGGAAGACTTTATGAAAAAGAGATTATTAGGTTTCTTTATATAGCATTAGGGTCTGCTTCTGAGTTGGAAACTTTATTGATTGTTTCATCTGAATTGAAGTTTATTGACGAATTGAAGTTCGATGAATTGAAAGATAAGAATATTGAAATAATCAAAATGCTTTCAGGACTCATTAGGTCGATAGATAATAAAAACGATAGCAAAGATAAGGAAATACTCTAAATTCGATTAGAAACATCTATTGTTAATTAAAAAACCTGTTTACTCGTTTACTATTAACTCGTTTACTTTAAAAAACAAAAATCTTATGGATAAAGATATAAATATAACGGTTAAAGTTTGGCGCCAAAAAGGTCCTAAAGAAAAAGGTCATTTCGAAACATATGAGTTGAAAAATATCTCACAAGGAAGTTCTTTCCTTGAAATGCTCGATATCCTTAACGAACAACTTATTAACGAGGGCAAAGTTCCCGTTGTTTTCGACCACGACTGTCGTGAAGGTATTTGCGGTATGTGTTCGCTATATATTAACGGGCATCCGCACGGTCCCGATGAGGACATTACAACTTGTCAGTTGCATATGCGTAAGTTTAACGATGGCGATACAATCACGGTTGAACCATGGCGTTCTGCCGGTTTTCCGGTTATACGCGATTTGATGGTTGACCGTACCGCTTTCGATAAAATTATACAAGCCGGCGGTTATGTTTCGGTAAACACCGGAGGTGTTCCCGATGCTAACTCGATACCTATTCCACGACACGATGCCGAAGCCGCTATGGATGCAGCTGCTTGTATCGGTTGCGGAGCGTGTGTTGCCGCTTGTAAAAACGGCTCGGCAATGTTGTTCGTAGCGGCGAAAGTGAGCCAGTTTGCTTTGTTACCGCAAGGAAAAGTGGAAGCTGCACGTAGAGCAAAAAGAATGGTCGCTAAAATGGATGAACTCGGTTTTGGCAACTGTACCAATACCGGTGCATGCGAAGTGGAATGTCCTAAAAATATTTCCATTACTAACATCGCACGTTTGAACAGAGAGTTCTTGAAAGCGAAATTTAAAGATTAGCTATCAAACCTAATACAATAAAGCGTTTTGTCTTATTAAAAACAAGATAAGACGCTTTCTTTATATTCCCCATAACATTCTTTAACTATCAACCACTAATCTTTTTTGCATTTCAAACGTCTCAAATAACACAACGCTTGTAACACAAGCTTTCAATGAATCTATTTATTTTATTTAATTTAAATGAATTATGAAATCAAAAAAAACTATTCTATTTTTTGCAATCGTTGCGTTGTCAATGATTAGTGTTCCCTCGTTTTCTCAGTTGAAATTAGGATTAAAGGGAGAAGTGGGAATTAACAAACCTTCATTTAGCGGTAAAATGTTTAAAGTTGAAAACATGAACGCCTTCAAAGTAGGTCCCACAATAGAGTTTATGTTTCCTGCTGTTGGGTTTGGAATCGATGGTTCTATACTGTACAGCAACGAAAAAATGACTGTTAAAGATTTTAAAGGTGATAAATCTTTATTTGAAGTAGCAAACCACTACCTTGATGTTCCGATTAATTTGAAGTACAAAATCGGTATTATTTCTCCACTGAAAGTCTATTTAGCTGCCGGTCCGTATGTTCAATTTAGAGTTGGAGGAGAAGAGTTTGATTGGGAAGAGCTTTTGGAACAGTTTGAAGACAAGACTTTCCAAGCGGGAGTTAATCTTGGCTTTGGAGCTGAAATTATTGAGAGAGTACAATTAGGCTTTAATTATCGTTTAAAACTAACAGATGATTATTCTGTTAATGAGCCCGATTGGGAACATTTATTAAACGAAAATAAAGGCTTTTGGTCACTTACAGCTACGCTATATTTTTAATTAGTGATGTATGCCGATGTAATTCTTCCGCTTCCTCTTTCGAATGTTTTCACGTATGCCGTTCCGGTAGAAATGAATGAGAGAGTAGGAGTAGGTTATAGAGTAATTGTTTCTTTTGGAAGCAGAAAGTATTACACTGGAATTGTAAAAAAGTTATATAACAATGCGCCAAAGGGCATTGAGGTAAAAGAAATCCATTCCGTTATCGATTCGCATCCTATCGTGAATCAGAATCAATTAGATTTATGGGAATGGATTTCTTTTTATTATATCTGTCCGTTAGGCGATGTTTTTAAAGCCGCACTGCCTTCATCGCTTAAGCCAAGCGATTTACAAGAAAAATACACACAAAAAACCGAAACTCATATCCAAATACATCCTGATTTTCCTGCAAAATACATTGAGTCTGTTATAGGAAGATCCAAAAAACAGCTTGAGCTTTACAGAGAAATTACTGAAATATTGTCGCAAAAAACATCTTCAACAATCAGCAGGAAAGAGTTGTTAGATACAACAGGATACTCACCTGCGGTATTGAAAGGACTAATTGATAAAAATGTTATTGAACAAATATCTGTCGATGTAAGCCGATTAGAAAAGGATATAACCGAAACACGCACACCTTTCGCATTAAATTCATATCAGCAAACGGCTTTCGATAAAATTATCAACTGTTTTAAAGAAAAAAACACCTGTCTTTTACATGGTGTAACATCGAGCGGAAAGACCGAAATTTATATCCACCTTATCGATGAAATGTTGCGTCAAGAGAAGCAGACCCTGTATCTCGTTCCCGAAATAGCGCTTACCACACAACTCACCCAACGGCTACAAGCAGTTTTTGGAGATAAACTGGGTATTTATCACTCCAAAATAAACGATAACGAACGTGCTGAAATTTGGCAAAAAATGTTATCAGACAATCCGTACGAAATAATAATCGGCGTGCGCTCATCGCTATTTTTGCCTTTCAGGCAATTGGGTCTAGTAATCGTGGATGAGGAGCATGAAACAAGTTATAAACAGCAAGAGCCTGCACCACGTTATCATGCGCGGGACACCGCCATTATGCTGGCACACATATCCGGCGCAAAAACACTGCTCGGCTCGGCCACGCCATCTATGGAAACCTATTTCAACGCGAAAAACGGTAAATATGGATTGGCTTTGTTAAGCAAACGATTCGAAGAGATAGAGCTGCCGAACATTAAACTTGAAAACACGTTTGAGTTGCGCCGAAAGAAG
Organism: Bacteroidetes bacterium ADurb.BinA174; assembly: GCA_002069095.1. Lineage (GTDB taxonomy): Bacteria > Bacteroidota > Bacteroidia > Bacteroidales > Dysgonomonadaceae > Petrimonas. Next base: position 21,345 of record MVZJ01000013.1, read on the forward strand.
AAAATGAAGTCCGTTCTTTCGCCGAATCTTATCGAGCATATGCAGGAGGCTCTTTCGCAAGGCGAACAGGTGATTCTGTTTAGAAACCGACGAGGATTTGCACCTTTGCTCGAATGCAGAAACTGCGGCTGGACACCCAAATGCCGTCATTGCGATGTATCACTTACTTATCATAAGTTCGGCAACACACTCAAGTGCCATTATTGCAACACAACTTATAAAGTTGTGCGTGATTGTCCAGCGTGCGAAGAAAAAAGCGTAGAACTCATCGGACAAGGAACCGAAAAGATAGAGGAAGAAGTGGCAGAACTTTTCCCCGATTTTCGGGTAGCACGTATGGATACAGATACAACAACAGGTAAACAATCATACGATAGAATTATTTCCGATTTTCAGAACAAAAAAACTCATATTCTGGTAGGCACACAAATGTTGTCGAAAGGATTAGATTTTAATAATGTGAGTGTTGTCGGGATTATTTCTGCCGACGGCATGCTCCATTATCCCGATTTTCGTTCGCACGAACGCAGTTTTCAACTGATGACGCAAGCAGCAGGGCGTTCCGGAAGGAAAATCAAACGAGGAACGGTTATTATTCAAACATCCGACCCTGAACAACCGATTTATCGGTTTATTGTAAACAACGATTTCGAAGGGTTCTACAATTTACAACTCACCGAACGAAAACTTTTTCGTTATCCTCCATTCTATCGGTTAATTCGCATTGTTTTTAAAGACAGAAATGAGCAAAAGGTGGAATCGGCATCTATACTCTTTGCCAATATACTCAAAGGCTCATTAAAAGAACGTGTTCTTGGTCCAAATAAGCCTGTAATAAGTAAAATCCAGCGATACCATATTCGGGAAATCTTGCTGAAATTAGAGGTTAATTTATCTCCACAGCAAGTGCGTGACATTATACAACAAGCAGAATCCCGATTACGCAACAAGCAGGAGTTTAAATATGTGGTGGTATATTTTGATGTGGATGGAGTGTAGGGATTTTAGATTTACGATTTGGGATTTCATTGGCTGATTTGAAAATATTGTGTTTTTACTGTTAAAATAACGTGAGTTCGATGCAAAAAACCACATAAAAACAACAAGAATCCAGCAGAAAAACCAGCAACCCTATGGGTCTGAGCAATAACACTTGGCAATTACGTCATAATCCCAAATTACAAATTTACTAAATTAAATGAAGTAATCAAGGCGACCAACCGCATGGTTGGCCGCCTTGATTCTTTTTAAGGCAACGCGACGGCTCAGGTTGAGCCGAGGTAAAATTCATTCAATTCAACACCCAGTAATAATCGGTGGCGTTGAAATCAAACTCGTAATAGTCACCGTTGCCATCTACTGCGTATAGCTTATTGCCAAGCGTCATTATGCCTAGGAAACGGTCCCAACCACTGCCTATTTTGCTCAACCCCCTGAAAAGTCCAGTTGTGGAAATAGGAATACTCCACAGGTAGCCTTCGTTATCAATCGCGATAAGGGTGTTGTAGTTAAAGAGGGCAGCCGTCTTGTAAGCGAAAACATCCGCGACTTTAATGCTCATTGGGGAACCCCAGGTGGCGTTGTTATTGGCGAACCACGAATGCATCAATCCCGAGGCTTGTATGGTATACATGAAGCCACGTGCCGGTATAAAAAAAGACTGCGTGAACCCGGAACCGAAGTTGTTGCTTGAGGACGGAGTGGCTTTTACAAAAACCAACTGGTAATTCTCTATCTCAAGCATAAACGACTGGTTGTTAGTGCCAATACCGATGAATTTACCGTTCACAACGATAGGTGCCTCAAACGATGA
>MVZJ01000014.1 GCA_002069095.1 Bacteroidetes bacterium ADurb.BinA174
GTTGTGAATTGCTTTCAAAAAATTGTATCTTTGATATTCTGAACAACGAAACCGCAAAAGTTAATCGCAATTGACCCGTTGTGAATTGCTTTCAAAAAATTGTATCTTTGATATTCTGAACAACAGTGAAAGCGAATTAACCTCTTTCAACCAAGTTGTGAATTGCTTTCAAAAAATTGTATCTTTGATATTCTGAACAACAGGATATCAATATTTTACTCAAACACAGTAAGTTGTAAAGAATATTAGAATTAAAAAATCGTTGTTCGGATGCGATAAATCCCGCTCAAAAGGCGGGATTTATTTATGCTAAAACAACTCTAATTGTTGATAGGGAGTTTTGACTTCTTTTTCCTTTTTCCCGACAAACAATTCCATATTCCCAAATTGCTTGTCGGTAATACAAAGGATACCGATTTGTCCGGCGGGTGGAAGAAAGCTTTTTACTCGTTTGATATGCACTTCTGCATTTTCTCTACTGGCACAATGTCGTAAATAGATGGAAAACTGAAACATAGTGAATCCGTTTTCAATCAATTTTTTACGAAAGTCCGCATATATCTTTCGGTCTTTCTTGGTTTCGGTCGGCAAATCGAAAAATACAAGTACCCACATAATTCTATATTCGCTAAACCTTTCCATAATTATTACTTACAACTTACATAAAGTGAAGTCGGTTATTCAAAAGATGGATATTTAATTTTTCGGATTTCGCCCGAAAAACATTTGTAGAGAGATGCTGTGGTTTGTCCAACGGCAATCATTAACGGACTTCGTTGATTGTTAATCACCACATCAAGAATAGGAATAGTAAGCAGTTTCGCTTTTATCTCTTGCGTTAATTCGGAAATATCTATTCCGCTTTCCATAATTTCAAAAACTAACTTATCCACAAATGGACGATAAGGCTCCATAATATCATCAGCAAGGCAGTAAGCATTGTATTTGTTGCGATGGTAAATACCCAACGTAGGCAAAAGTCCGCTGGCAACTAATGAGCGTGCAACGACTGCCCGAAGGATGGCGTATCCATAATTCAGCAGATTATTAGGTGGGTCGCCTTCTCTTCCACGTACAAATCCCGGAATGTAGGGAAAAATATTATTCCAATAATAGACTGCTGCACGTGCTTCGTAATTATCGGGGTCGCCACTTTTTACATCGTTTGCCCAAACAAGCATATTTTTCACCACCGCTTTCGATTTGTTTTCCAAAACATAAGCCTGATTTTGGATTTTTGCTTGAACCGTTTGTTGCCAAAGTTGCTTTTTAAGCGGAACGGATGCAGCTATTTGGTCTCTAAACCTTTCGGTTTGCGTGGTATTTCCAGCAAGCGGTAGCATTAAGCCGACAGGCATTCGAGAACTATTGCAAGTGATTAAAGCACAATTATTTTCAAGCAAAGCCTCCATCAGTCCGTGGGTAATAGTTATCTGCTTATTGTCTAAAATAACCACGCCAATATCCTCCACAGGAATAGTTTTTACGGCATCTGTTTTAAAACTTTCAGGCAATGTCTCATTTTTTACAACTTCGGGTAATTGGATAACTAACTGCTTATTTCGCAAACTAAGATATGCAGGATTGCCGAAGTAGAGAGTTTTTTTTATCATAATTTTCTAATCAAAAAATTCTATACTGCCGTCTAATCGCATCTCAAAGTCTTTTCCTTCAATTAAGTAATTCCAGTTTTCTTTTGACATTTTGAGTAAATACGTATGTCCTTCAACCTCAATTTTTGACGGAATAGCTTTATATTTATCTAATTCTTTCTTAATTTCCTTTGTCTTTTTGGTGCCGACAATTGCTTGAAGTCGTGTAAGTCTAAAACTATTATTGATTGTATCAAATCTGTATTTTCGACTTAGATAATCATTTCTTCTTTCGTTGTTATCTATAATGCTATGATCTTCAACAACAGGAGGAATGTTTAACTCCTTTTCATATTTAGTCATTATTTCATCTTTTGCTAAACTAACAGCATCCTTTATATTGTTAAGAGATAAAGCACAAAGGTGGTGCTTCAACCATATACTTTCTGAAAATTGAGTAATTACATACAATCTATTTGTTTGAAAAGATTTATCAAAACGTTTTTCATAATCGCTGTCTTCATTAAGAACAAATACCTTTTGACCGACTTTCAATAATTGCTTTTCCCAATCTTTGTATTCGGGATTGTAATCTTCAACATACTTTTCAACATCAAATCCTCCTGTGTCCCTACGCATTTTCGCAATTTCGAAAGATGCTATTGATAGCAACTCACGTTTAACGCCTGTTTCCTCTGATTTCTGCAATAAAATCGCATAAGGAACTGAGCCTGCTTCTGAGTAAAATTTATTTTTATAGTCGTGTTTTGAACGATAGTTCACACGTTCTTTTACTTCTCTTCCCGCTTTAACCTGTATTCTGACATGACGAATAACATTTCCTTGATAATCTTTTATTTCTGAATTTCGTTTTTGTTTTCTTACTAATTCTCGAATAATTGGATCAACTATTGAGTTAATCAGCTTTTCAGAAGATTTTACTTTATTAATATCTTCCCGTTTTACGAAACTAAATTCGTCTTTTCCTGATTTATATTTCCAATCATCTCCTTCTCTAATTGGTTTTCCTTTCTCGTCCCTTTCTACATTTTTTATTTTTCCCAAATATGTTTGAGCAAACAAATCACTCCTTACTGTGCTACCACGTGAGATGAGTAAAATCTTTTTTCCTTCATTATCTAAAATAAAGTTTCCACTTTTATCTTTTAAGTATTGGCATTTACCTCTTTTTCGAACAATCTTGAATGTTTGTTTTGTGATTGATTTTTTCTCAAAATTGTATATTAGAGTTGAACTTTCAATATCTGAAATAAACTTCTGAACGTTGAAGTTTTCTGGAATTTCTTTTTCTTTTAGTTCTTTTATTTTATCTTTCTTATTCTCCTCAATATATTTGAAATAGTCTTTCAATATTCGTTCTCTGTGACTGCTGTTTGTTGGAATAAGTGTAAGTACCAATGCATCTATTGCATGGTGAGTATGCTTGTTGCGACTTTTTATCTCATCTTCATCCTGAAAGCCAAATAGTTTTCTAAATGCAGCTGTTACTGTTCCTTTTTGCACAGCAACTTTAAGGAAGTACGTTTTTAAAAACTCTCTTGCATACTTACTTACCATTTGCGTATCGACTAATTGACGACGTGCCCAACTATCTTTTATTTCCGTAGCTTCAAATCTCTCTATTTTATCATTCCAATAGTCGAAATGCATTTTACAATAATGCTTTTCTTGGATACGCGTGTTTTTAGCTGCTTCATCTTCATTTCCTCTTGGTTTAGCACTTTTATCATATCGTGCTTTCCAATTATCCCTTATTGTTTTCCATTTATTTAATCTCGGCTCAATTCTAGTTCCCCAGCCTTCCTCATCTTTGTAATAATTATCACATTGAGTAGGTATTTGATTTTTTTTCTTGTCTCTATTGTACCATGCGTAGCAGATAGTTTGATTTGCCATGGTGTTGTCTGGTAATTTGCTTCGTGGAATAGTATGCTCGATATCAATTTCATTAGAAAACAACTTCCCAATTGGTATCATTTTTCCCGTATATAGACATTGTCCTTTTTGTTCCATCCAAAGCTCATAACGAGTTATCGCATCTTTTTCTTTCAGAATTTCAATTCTATTCTTGTTTGAATGTTCAACACCTTCATCGTCTATTGTTTGTTCAAATATTTGTTCTGTCCACATCTCAAATTTAGGGATGTTCTCCTCAATATTTAAGTCAGGTTTTTTAGATTTCTTATATTCTGTCAAAAACTCTCGATATTTTTCTCTATTACTTCTACGTTCATTTTGATAACGTTCAATAGCAATTCGTTTATTGTTGTCATTTAAATCGCGAGCAACCTCTAAAACCACTTCTGTATTTTCGTCAACCGTTCCTTCTTTAATAAGCTCATTGATTAATTTACGAAGAATGCTCATTGATTTGTTAAACATTGGATTTTTTATGCTATCAATTTGAACTCCCGGTAAAATATCAACCTTAATTCCATGGATGTTTGTCGCTTGTGGTAATTTTCGCTCTCCTGTCTTTTTATTTATTTTACATTTTTTAAGATAGATATTTTCTATATTTGAATGATGATATAGTTGATAAGCATCAAGATTGATTTTCTTTGATTTTAACTTTTCGTTAAAAATATCAGTAAAAGTTGGAACTTCTCTATATACTCTTTTTTCATCATGGAAAAACTCTTGATATTTCTGCTTTACATCTTCAATAATCTCAGACTTGTCATCACGTTTTTCCCATGTTTTTTCTCCAAAATAACCTTGGCAAGCTTTCTCAACCTCATTGTAATCGTGTTCACTTAATTGATATGAGTAGTCTTTGCAAGCAAAATATGGGTCTCCTTTGTATTTGTCGATTAAATTATTAGTTGTTCCAACAATAACTTTATTCCAATTGTATTCTTTATTTGCCTCATTAATTGCCGAGAGAATCCCTTTTTTATTTTCTTCCCAATCCTTACCTAATATTTCAGGTGCCTTTGCTAAAACAACAGCTTCATTATATAAATATCCTTCTTTTAGAAAAGGAATAATTTTACACATCGCTTTTACGCTTAAATCTGCGTATCCTTGTGATATTTTATTATTTAGTTTGACAAATTTTGCAATCTGTTTTTCATCTGTTAGGATGAGTTTTTCTTTGGCAAAAATTTCCAAAAAGTTCTTTTCTTTTGTAGATTTTTTATCAAAGGAAAACAAAATGTGCCATAGGTCATTGATGGAATAATTAGCAATAACCTTTGGCGCACTTCCAAATCCACCATTTTTATCTCTTTGTGAAATATTTTGGTGTTCAATTGTTGCAAGTGCATTTTTCGCGTCTTCTCCAAAAACATCTATTAAGCCTTTGCAAATAGGCATTCCTGCCACAGAAGTTTCATAAGTTCCATCCGTATAATTCTCATTTTTGTTTTTCTCATTGCTGTTTATTGGATAATTATATTTCTTTTTTGAATGAAACTGCTTATCTAAAAACACTCTAATTTGCTCAAACTTGAAGTTGTCATCTTTTTTCAAAAAGAACTCAAATAGTTTGTTTTTTAATAAAAGTGGTAACTCTTCCTTCTCGCCATCTTCATTGATAGTCTTTATGGTGTTAATAAATTGCCACACTCTAAATATCTCGAAAACAGGATGTGATATTGGACATCGTAATTTCTTTGGTTCTAAAGTACATTTCCCAATTTTCCCTTTTTGAGTTCTTAAATCTCTTTGCCAGATTATTGCTTTCCAAAGTTTCTCGACAAATTCACTTGTATATTTTCCGTTTTCTTTTTTTGAAATATCAAAGCCTTGGGCTTTACAGATTTGTTCAAGTTCATATTCATACTCCTCTCTGTATGGGTATTGATTTCTTGCTCTTTTATTTTTATTTAAAAATTCATTTAATAATGCTTTTGATATGATGTTCTCGTTGTCATTTAATGCTTTTTGAAAACCACTTTCTCCTCTCCGTTCTTTCTGTTTTTCTGTTTCACTATCCGTTTCTCCAATATCTTTGTAGCCTCTCCTTTGTAAAATATGGTATAATGCTCTTCCAAACTCGTGTTTACTCACTTTTTTATTTTTATTCAAAGCATTTACTCTTAACTTATAAGGATTTTTGTATTTCTTGCCATTCTCATACGTAAAATCACAAGCAAGCCATTTTTGGAATAATTCATTTTCAGGAAATTTTCGTATTTGTCCTTTTTTATATTTGCTCCAAATTTCTAATTCTTGTTTGTTCAATGGGACATAATTCTCTTTTACAAGAATTTCTAACAATTCCCATTTTCTGTATTTTCGGGCTCGAATTAAATTTCGCTTTGAACGAGCAATTCTTCGCTCTCTAGTTGGGGATACATATCCACCGGACTGTCCTTTCATCATTCCGGTGTCAAACCTGATAACCCCTTTTTTTATGATTCTTCCATCTTCCATCACTACAAAGCCAAGTGACGAGCTTCCTAAATCTATTCCTATTTTTCTCATATTTGTACTTTTTGTATTTTTATTTGGTTAATTCAACTAAAATAATTACTTTTGCCTTTGAAAGACAATTCACAACAAGGCTATAAGCCGTAGGATATTTGTCTCTAAAACCCTGCGTACTCCGTAGGGTTTCTTATTTTATCACTTTTCCTTTTCTATACATGTCTTCCGCGTCATCTGCTCGCTCCTTTCCTAAATCGTTTACTTTTAAGTGGTCGAACGGTACAAGAAGTTTGGCGAAAACCTGAACGGAAAACACTTTGTCTAAATACTTTTTATCGTCAATTTCATCTGCCACTTTACTGACAGAGGCTTCCAAGTGTACGCCTTGATCCATCAACATGGCCAATGTAATATTTTCATAAGCAGCAATATATCCCAAAAATCGTCCATCTTTCATCACTTTTATTGCAAAACGGTCATATTTATTGTCAGCTTCTCGTTCTAATTGAAGTACATCGTTTATTTTGGGAGTATGAGAGAGAAAGTCGTTTTTCCTGAAATTCACTCCGCGTACATAGTTGTCGTAAATTTTTATTTTTCTAAGGTCGTATCTTAAACTCTCAGCTTTCATTTCCAAGCCCGAAAACAAAAAACTTCCGGCTTCCGCACCCATAATTTTTATAAATGTTGCTCTGTCCATAATGTGATAGGAGTTTCTAATTAGCTAATTGGAAACGTATTAGAATATTTTATCGGTAAAGTTAACTATTTTTTTCAAAAACCTTGTTTTTTATACAATTAAGTTGTATTTTTGTCATACAATTTTTGAAGCAATTCACAATAAGGATTATTCCGTTGTGAAAACATTTAGCGCCTCGCCTATCTGCGGGGCATTTTTTTGTCCATAAGTTTCGTTATTATTCTCCAATAAATAGAAAAGCAATAACAATATTTTAAAACAAGAAACCCACTAATATTTAGCGGGATACAATTAGTGCTAATTTTTTTGCGATACTGAATATCAGCAAACTATTTTTCCTATGAGCGGGTCATACACTACAATGCTTTACTATCACTAACGCGAGTATGCGGTTTTTTGGCGAGCAATATACTCGTCGAACTTCATACTTTCAAGCGTTTCGGTCATTTGCAATGTCGGTGCAACTTGATATGCTAAACTTTTCTTGAAAAGAATACCGCCATCACACGCCTTATTACCTTTACCCGTTTTGTATCTACGTATATAAGTATCAGATATGCCAAAAGTAGAAATAATTAAATAACCTATTTCATCGGTATTGGTATTATCTTTAAGCTTTTGCAGCTTTTGCTCTATTTCTTTGTAATTGATGGATGCCATTGTTTTTGATTAAAAATTATTTTTATATCCAGGAGCTGGCTCTTAGCCAGTTCCTGGATTGGATTAAAACAAACTCAACCTCGTTTCCAATAACTCAATATATTTTATCTGATTATCAGATGATAGAAAAGATGATGCAATCTCTTTTTTCATTTTTTTCTCTGCTTTTACAAATCGATTAAATGTATTTGAAATTTGTTTTTCTGTCAATTGAAAACTTAATCCCAAGTTTATAAAATCAGATTTTGTAAGTTTTCTTTTCTTGCCGTCAATAGTGAGTGCCGTCTCTTCCGTATCTTGCGGAATATGCAGGTTTACGTTCAACAAATCATAAGCCGGAGCCAAAGTCCAATTTTCATTGAGTAGAATTAGCGAGAAATTTTTCAAGTGCATATCGTTATTTCCCGTGATATAGCTGAAAATAACCACTTCAAAAAGTCGAAGTAAATCAAGCAACGTGTTGGATGAATGTTCTGCAACAACTTTTCCCACCTTCTCTACTGAACTTTTATACTTATCAAATGCTTCTAATATCTGAAACATATCCAACATGTGGATTTTTTCTCCTGTTTCCGTACGGTCTATCCTTTTTGTAAGATAAGAGAGTTCGCCCGACTTCAATCGAATCAGCGTAGATGGAACTACGGAAATACCACAAAGCTCAGCCATTCGCATAGTAAGATGTTCGTTTTCGGGCATTTGAGGGTAAGTTTCATTTTGTGGTTTGAGAATGTAACTTCCACCCAATGCTCCCATTACGGTTAATCGTCCTTTGTAGCCATCTTTCAAAACATCTTTGATATAACCCAAAGAAAGTTTTGGTTGCACACCGGGAACAGTTACCGAACTTTCTACCACTTCTTTGGCTAAGTTTGCCATTTCTGACAGGGTGTAATTCAAAGTCGGCGGTTCCGTACTGCCAAAAATTTGAAGGCTACAGGAAGGATGAAAATCTCCTTCCATATCCAATTCTTTATAGCAATATAAACATTTCTTACTCATGGTCTTTATTTAATCCATCCAGGAGCTGGCTTGAAGCCAGTTCCTGGTTTATTACCGATACAGCGCCGATACAATTATTACAACATGCCAAAAGCAAACCCATGCGGTCGTTCTTATTAAGTTTCCAGCTTTTAGAAGCGATATCCAGCAACCAACCTTCCGGAATCAGTCCTTCAAAAAATGGGAATAGCCGATTATCTTTATAAATTTTATTAGAAACGGGCATTGAGAATGTTATCGGCTGATTTGGAAATCGATTGATATATTCTTTATCGTACTCGAATAGATATTCTCCGTCATCGGTTTCCGTTATTATTCCGGCAAAATCGTCTTTATAAAACACTTTTCCTTCTCTCATGGATCAATTTCTTTATAATTTACGGGAGCTAATTTATGCCCAAACATCATTAAAACCTGATTGACTTTTGCCAAACTAAGATTCTCCTTACCTTGCTCTATTTTCCGAACAACGGTAAGCGCCACCCCTGCCCTATCGGCAAACTCCTGCTGTGTAAGATTGGCTTCTTTTCGTTTTGTCTTAACAAACGCAGCTAAACTTAATGTCATAATTATATGCTTTTGCAGTTATTTTGGAACAAAGATATAAAATTATATTCAAAAGCATATAAAAACAGGGAAACAGATGATTTTATATGTAAAAAGATATACAAACCTACCCAGGAACTGCCTACCCAGGAGCTGGCTCTAAGCCAGTTCCTGGGTTGTTATTTCCCTATACAAAACTTACTAAAGATATTGCCAAGCACCTCATCGGTAGAGATTTGTCCGGTGATTTCGCCTAAATAGAACATACATTCGCGAATATCTTGCGAAACGAAATCGCTTGTGATTCCCATATTCAAACCATCTTTTACCCGATGAATCGCTTCAAGCGCTTTCACTAATGCCTCGTAATGACGCAAGTTTGTAACAATAACATCATTCTCGCCAATGCTTGGAATTTCGGCAACTTTCAACAACACCTCAACAAGTTTGTTTGTATTCCGGTGTTTTTTTGCCGAAATAAATAGCCGTTCGGCTTGTAGTTGAGATAAGAGTTTTGATTTTTCGGCTAACTGTTCGTCAGAAAACAAATCAGCTTTATTAAATAGCAGAATTACCTGTTTTTCATCGAGTTTGGGAACAATGGATTGAGCCAATGTTTCAATCTCTCTGTCGGAAGTGGTTAAATCAATCATCCACAAAACGATACTCGCCTGCTCTATTTTTTGAAACGTGCGCTCAATTCCTAACGACTCTATTGTGTCGGTTGTGTTCCTGATTCCGGCTGTATCGATAAACCGGAAGGTAACACCTCCTATATTTACGGTGTCTTCAATTACATCGCGCGTTGTTCCGTGAATGTCAGATACTATGGCTTTCTCTTCGTTCAGAAGCAGATTCAGCAAAGTTGATTTTCCCACGTTGGTCTCCCCGATAATAGCAACAGGAATTCCGTGTTTAATGGCATTTCCCAATTGAAACGAATTTGCTAACTTACTTATTTCCAATTCGATATTTTCGGTCAGCTCATACAACTGCTCACGATTGGCAAACTCCACATCCTCCTCCGAAAAATCGAGTTCCAATTCAATCAACGATACAAATTGCAACAATCTATCACGCAATTGCGTCAATTTGTGAGCAAAACCGCCACGCATCTGATTCATCGCTACCCGATGCGACGCACGCGACGAAGAAGCAATTAAATCGGCAACTGCTTCGGCTTGGCTTAAATCGAACTTCCCGTTTTGAAAAGCACGACGTGTGAACTCGCCTGCTTGCGCCAATCGTGCACCTTCGGCAAGTAGCAGTTCAACAATTTTCTGCTGAATATAAACCGAGCCGTGGCACGAAATTTCCACCGTTTCTTCACCCGTAAAAGAGTGTGGTGCATGAAAAACTGTTACAACCACTTCGTCCAGCACCTCATTATCCCGAATAATTTTGCCGAAAAGCGCGCTGTTCGGTTTCAACTCTGCCAATTTCCTCCCCGAAAGTGATTGAAAAACCTTATCTGTCAAAGCAATACTCCCTTCACCCGATAATCGGATAACAGCAATAGCACCCATACCCGAAGGAGTGGAAATAGCGGTAATGACCCCTAAATCCCCTGAAGGGGAGTATAATATATCTTGTCTATTCATCTTCAAGTCTTTGTTTAACCGCGTTGATAATTATCTTTATCACTTTGTCTGTCTCTTGAAACACCTCTTTGTTTGTAAATCTAAGAACCTCTAATCCCAATCGATTTAGTTCTGAATCTCTACACATATCGTACTCATATTGTTTTGGCAATCTGTGATAACCACCATCTATTTCTATAACAAGTTTTGCTTTATGACAATAAAAATCTGCCATAAAATACAGTACAGGATGTTGTCGCTTAAAACGAACATTCAGTATTTGATTCCCTTTCAAATAATTCCACAAATACTGCTCCGCTTCTGTTTGATTATTTCTTAAATTTTTCGCGAACTCAAATAAAATCGGCCCAGCCCCGTAAAACATATTTTTATAATCATCACTCATCCCATATTATTGTATGCCCCAATCTCCCCTTCAGGGGACTAAGGGGTGTTTAATACCTAAAACTGCTTCCTCCCAGAAACTCTCTCAACAACGATGTTGGCGGAAGTTCACGGTCGGTAATGTTATTGAAATAGTTTAAGAATTTGAGCAAGCGATAGGCTTCGGAATATTCGGGAACGGTGCGTGGAACCCGCATGAGAATCGGTTCGGCATGACGTCGAATAGCAGCCAACTCGTAAATCATTGCTGAATTGAACATCACATCGGCATTTTCCTGATACGGGAATATCCATTTGTCTTCTCCACGACGCACGCTCTCCCATCGAGAAATGGTTTCCTGAGCCGAATAACCGCGATAACGATAGTCGCGGATTATTCTGCGCAATAATCGATTATCGAAAGCGGGAATCCAGTTGTGATTATCTAATGATATGGATGTGAGCGCCGAAACATAGACCATAAATTTCTTATCACGGGGAATATGTCGTGTCAGTTCGGGATTCAACGCATGAATACCTTCCACAATTAGAACACTCTTTTTCTCCATTTTGAGAAAATTGTTTTTATATTCGCGTTTTCCCTTCACAAAGTTATAAGACGGCAACTCCACTTCATCCCCTTGCAAGAGAGCGATTAAATGTTGCTCTAACAACTCTAAATCCAACGCGTAGAGCGACTCATAATCTTTATTTCCCTGCTCATCCAACGGAGTTTGATCTCTATTTACAAAGTAGTCGTCGAGCGAAATACCCACAGGTTTTAACGAGTTTACCATTAATTGAATTTCGAGACGTTTACGGAATGTGGTTTTCCCCGATGAAGAAGGTCCCGAAATAAGTACAATCCTTACTCCATCATCAAACTTTCGTGTAATCTCTTCGGCAATATTTCCGATTTGTTTCGACTGAAAAGCCTCAGCTACCTGAATTACTTCGTGAATGCGGTCTTCGCGTTTGGCTTTGTTTAAATCGCCAACATTATCCAATTTGCTTATTTTCAAGAAATTCAAATGTTCACGATACACTTCCAACAACATATCCTGACGCACAAAAGGCTCTAAATCCACCGGATTTTCCCGATTGGGAACACGAAGCAAAAAGCCACCGTTCAACGGTTGTATATCGAACATGGTAATATATCCCGATGAAGGCATCAAACTTCCGTAGTAGTAATCTATATAGTTATCCAGCATAGAGTATCGTGAATAGAGAAAATCAGATGTTTCCAATAGCAACGCTTTATCTTCCATGCCGTGCTCGCGGAATAGATTTACTACTTTTTCGGTCTCCTCTTCCACTTGCACAAAAGGGATATCAGCATCCACAATTTCACGCATCCGCTTTTTGATGGCATTCAATTCGGTTTCACCAACCTCCACTTCACAATCTATTTCAAAAAAATACCCTTTCGACACCGCGTGTTCAATATAAGTTTTAGCATTAGGCAACACATCATTCACCGCTTTTGCCAATATAAAACAGAGCGACCGTACATAGGTGCGCATGGCGGAATTGTTTCTAATATCCACAAATTCAACCCTTTTTGGTCTGTAAACCCGATAAGAGAGCGACTCTGTTTTGTTGTTTACTCTCGCATTCGCGATTAGATAGGGCGTTTCTACCTCAAATATTTCAATTAATTGTTTCAACGAAGAGCCAACAGGCACCTCTTTTTGCTCATTTGTATTTAAACAATGAACTTTTACAGTATCAAGCATTTACACTTTTCGTTTTTAAATTATTTTTACAAATCTTTTATAGCTTCTATTTTTTGCTTTATATTTGTTGCTAAATTACACAATTTTATTGAATATGGAATATACATTCTTCGACTTTTTAAAGCTCATCGGTTCATTAGGACTATTCCTGTACGGAATGAAAATAATGAGCGAAGGGCTGCAAAAGCTTGCCGGAAATAAATTGCGCGACATTTTGTCCGCGATGACAAAAAACCGGGTTATGGGTGTCTTGACCGGAGTATTGATAACTGCGCTTATTCAGTCTTCATCCGCTACCACAGTAATGGTTGTTAGTTTTGTAAATGCCGGGCTGCTCAGTTTAGTTCAGTCCATTGGCGTAATAATGGGTGCTATTCCACTTATATTCTCATCGAAAAGCAAGCGAAAATCAACCGGAGAGTTTATTTTCGGGTTTGCCTTCCTTTTTATGGGTCTTGATTTGTTGAAATCATCTATGCCCGACCTGCAAAACAACCCCGAAGTATTGTCGTTTGTGCAAAACTTCTCCAACATGGGCATTTTATCGGTACTGTTTTATCTTTTTATCGGCACCGTTCTCACCGTCATTGTTCAATCGTCAAGTGCAACAGTTGCTCTCACACTTATTATGGCAACAAAGGGATGGATAGATTTCCCGTCGGCGGCGGCAATGATTATGGGTGAAAATATCGGAACAACCATTACCGCCAATCTGGCTGCCATTCCGGCAAATATATCGGCAAAAAGAGCCGCATTCGCTCATTTCCTGTTTAACGTGATGGGAGTTATATGGATGCTCTTCGTATTCAAATATTTTGTGAATATTGTTGAGCAGCTGGTAACAAATTACGGTCCAGCAAATCCGGCAGAAATATCAAATTTCGCAAACTCCTTATCTGCCGATGAGTATCATCAGATAACCACACTCTCAAAGTCGGAACTTCCGACTCATTTAGTGCCGAAACAAAAAGCTTACCTCGCTTATCAGGCGGCAACCTCATACGGACTTTCGCTCTTTCACACCCTATTCAATATTTGTAACGTATCCATAATGATATGGTTTGTGAAGTTGTACGAAAAAATCTGCCTCAAAGTAATTCGTCCAAAAGCAGGAGAAGACGAAGACGAAGAATTTGTACTTCAATTTATCTCTACGGGAATACTTTCCACAGCCGAACTCTCTATCCTTCAAGCTGAAAAAGAGACTGAGGTTTTCGTTCAGCGCGTTCGCAAAATGTTTGGTTTTGTAAAAAAGATGACAAATATAGACCATAACGACAAAAAATTCCTCAAACTATATAATCGGATAGAAAAGTATGAAGATATTTCCGATAAAATGGAAATAGAAATCGGTTCTTATTTGAGCAAAGTTGCCGAAGGAAGACTGAGTCATCAAAGTAAAGAGCACATACGTACCATTTTGCGTGCCGTTACTGAAATTGAAAGCATTGCTGACGCTTGTTGCAACATTGGTCGCCACTTGAAACGTAAAATGGATGCTGAAACGGTATTTGAAGAAACCATCATTGAAAATATCAACTCCATATATCAGCTTTTAGACGATGCTTTATCGAATATGCAGCACGTGCTTACTTTACCTCATATAACCCAAAAAGAGTTTATTGTGAGCCAAAGCATGGAAGAGGCTATAAACGAACAACGCAACTTGCTGAAACGTAAAAACGTGGAAAGTCTCAACAATCTAGAATATTCGTATCAAAACAGTGTTTTCTATATGGATATTGTAAGCGAATGTGAGCGAATGGGCGACTATATCATCAACGTAGTAGAATCGGTAAAATTAAAAAAGAACTAACTCTGCAACTAAACAAAACAAATTTAAAAATAAGGGTTGTTTACAAATAGCCCATATTTTCTTACATAATAAATGCAACAAACAAAACTTTTATCTTATTTTTTAATGAATTTACACAGTATCAGGTATTTATACTTTTTTAAAATTATTTTAACAACTCTTTGCCGCTTCTTTTATTTGCCTTATATTTGTCGCTAATTTATACGTTTTTATTGAATATGGAATATACATTCTTCGACTTTTTAAAACTCGTCGGTTCATTGGGACTATTCCTATACGGAATGAAAATAATGAGCGAAGGGCTGCAGAAACTTGCCGGTGACAGACTGCGCACTATCTTGTCAGCGATGACAAAAAACCGGGTTATGGGTGTCATGACCGGACTTTTAATTACGGCAATCATTCAATCTTCATCCGCCACCACGGTAATGGTTGTTAGTTTTGTAAATGCCGGATTGCTCAGCCTGGTTCAATCCATTGGTGTGATTATGGGTGCCAATATCGGAACAACCGCCACCGCCTGGCTGATTTCTCTGTTCGGATTTGGTAAGTTTTCTATCAGTGCGCTCTCCATTCCGCTAATGGGGATTGCTATTCCACTTATTTTCTCATCGAAAAACAAGCGAAAATCATTTGGAGAGTTTATTTTCGGGTTCGCATTCCTTTTTTTGGGGCTTGACTACTTAAAGGCTTCGATGCCTGACTTGCAAAACAACCCCGAAGTTTTGTCGTTTGTCCAAAACTTTTCCGATATGGGCATTTGGTCGACATTGTTCTACCTGCTTATCGGTACGGTTCTTACACTTATTGTTCAATCGTCGAGTGCAACGGTTGCCCTCACGCTTATTATGGCAACTAAAGGATGGATAGATTTCCCATCGGCAGCGGCAATGATTTTAGGCGAAAATATCGGAACTACCATTACCGCAAATTTAGCTGCAATCCCTGCGAACATATCAGCAAAAAGAGCTGCATTTTCGCACTTCCTGTTCAATGTATTTGGAGTGATTTGGGTATTGCTTGTCTTTAAGTTTTTTGTGGGTATGGTTGAACAAATAGTTCTAAACTTTGGCCCGGGAGATCCTACAGCGATGAAAACATTCTTAAATTCCTTGTCTCCCGAAGAGTACAATCAAATAGCCACACTCTCAAAATCGGAACTTCCGGCTCACTTAGTGCCGAAGTATGAAACTTTCATGTCTTATCAGGCAGCTACCTCTTACGGACTTTCGCTCTTTCACACCATGTTCAATGTATCCAACGTATTCGTAATGATATGGTTTGTGAACTTATACGAAAAAATCTGCCTCAAAGTAATTCGTCACAGAAAGGGAGAAGAAGAAGACGAAGAGTTTGCACTTCAATTTATCTCTACGGGGTTGCTTTCCACAGCGGAGCTTTCTATCCTTCAAGCCGAAAAAGAAATGGAAATGTATGCCAAGCGTGCACAAAAAATGTTTGGATTTGTCAAAAAAATGACCAATATGGATCATAACGACAAGAAGTTTCTTAAACTTTACAACCGGCTCGAAAAATATGAAGACATTAGCGACCGGATGGAAGTTGAAATCGGGTCGTACCTGAGTAAGGTTTCCGAAGGAAGGCTCAGCAATCAGAGTAAAGAACACATTCGATCCATTCTTCGTGGTGTAACGGAAATTGAAAGCATTGCCGATTCGTGTTGCAATATCGGTCGTCACTTGAAACGAAAAATGGAGGCCAATGTTGTTTTTGAAGAAAAACTGCTGGCAAACATCAATTCTATGTATTCTTTACTGGATAAAGCATACGAAAACATGCAGTTGATGCTGAAAAACAAAAAAATCACGGAACAAGAACTGCATGAAAGTCAGAATATTGAAAGTGCCATCAATGATAAGCGAAACACATTGAAACTAAATAATGTGGAAGACCTTAACAACAACCAATACTCCTACCAAAACAGCGTTTTCTACATGGACATCGCCTCGGAATGCGAACGCATGGGCGATTATATTATCAATGTGATTGAATCACTGAAAGTGAAACAAGGTTGATTTGAAATATTTATCCGATTTTAGAAGAGACGCAATGTATTGCGTCTCTTTTTTTGCTAATTTACGAATGGCAGCGTTACGTATTCACAGAAAATGAAAAAAAATTTCTATCTTCGTATTTAAATAAAACACAGACAAAGCAGAGAATAAGCTACACATTTATCAATTAGCAAATTTCACCAACTATGTTAAAGTTCGAAACTTTGACAAAGTTAAAATCTGATTAATAAAATGAACGACTGGAAAAAACGCCTGAATATTGTTTACTCAACCAACCCCGATTACCACTATCAAGGCGAAGAAACGGAAGAAGAAGTTACACTTCCGAAAGAAAAACAATTGTTGCGAGTGAGCCTCGATAAACGAAACCGAAAAGGCAAAGCCGTTACGTTAATTACCGGATTTATTGGAACGGGCAACGATTTGGAAACATTGGGCAAACTACTGAAAACAAAATGCGGAGTAGGCGGTTCGGTAAAAGACGGCGAAATTATAGTACAAGGCGACCATCGGCAAAAAGTTTTGGAAATACTTCAAAAAGAGGGATATGCAAAAACTCGCCTCATCTGATTCCGAAAAACTGCTGCTAATAAAAGCTTCCGCCGGTTCGGGAAAAACACACCGATTGACCGGCGAATATCTGCGTTTGCTTTTTTCTGCCGAAAATCAATACAAACACACCTTAGCCGTAACGTTCACCAATAAGGCAACCGACGAGATGAAATCGCGCATCGTGAAAGAGTTATATACCCTTTCGTCGGGCGAAAAATCGAATTATATCGAAAGTTTAGTTGAGGAATTCCGCGTTCCGGAAACACAAATCAGAGATAAAGCCAAAAGCATTCTCGAAAACATTCTTCACGATTATTCCGCCTTTTCCATCAGCACCATCGACCGGTTTTTCCAACAGACGATGAGGGCTTTCACACGTGAAATGGGACTATCGGGAGGATATAAGCTTGAGCTTGACGAAAGTTTCGTGCTGGCGCAGATTATCGATTTAATGATCTTCGAACTCGATAAACCGCAAAACAAGGAACTCGCCGGCTGGATTCTCGACTACATGAAAACACAGATTGAGGACGGAAGAAACTGGAATATAAAGGAAAACATAGGCAAGCTCGCCAAACAACTTTTCAACGAAAAGTACAAACTTCTGTCGAAAAACTATAAATCGAATATTGAAGATAAAAAACAGTTAAACAATTACCGGAAATTATTGCTGGAAATTATCCGGTCGTGGGAGAGAGAAACTAAACTCGTTGCCGTGAAAGCACTGAATATAATGGAACGTTATGGGCTGACATACACCGATTTCAAGCACGGGCGCAACTCAACTTTTCTCACGTTCACCAAAATCGCAAATGAAGAATTTGTGGATTTATCGGACAGATTTCTCAACAGAGCCGACAACCTGGAAGACTGGATTAGCAAAACAAGTGACAAACGTGACGCCATTATTTCGGCATACAACGAAGGCCTAAACAACTACGTGAAAGAAATAATATCGCAGTACGATAACAACCTCTTTTATAACACCGCCAAAAGCATCCTGCAAAATTACCACACGCTGGGCATCCTCAACGATATCCGAAACCGGCTGCAGCAGTATCAGCAGGAAAACAATACGCTGTTCCTTTCCGATACCACCGAGCTGCTCAATAAAATAATTTCCGACAGCGATTCGCCGTTCGTGTACGAAAAAACGGGTACTCGCATCCACAATTATATGATCGACGAGTTTCAGGATACTTCATCCATGCAATGGCAAAATTTTCGCCCGTTGGTAAAAGAAAGTTTAGATAGCGGGCAGTTCAATTTGATTGTGGGCGATGTTAAGCAAAGCATTTACCGGTGGCGAAACTCCGACTGGGGATTACTCGAAAATCAAATCCCCATCGATTTTGGAGCCAATGCCATCCGCGACGAAGTACTCGATACCAACTGGCGAAGCGATTTCAATGTGGTTAATTTCAACAACGCCGTTTTCCGCTTCGCGGCAGGGATTTTACAGGAGGAGTTTAACAATTCGGCGGAATCGGAATCGGAAACCGAAACAAAAATAATCGACGCTTACCGGCACGTATTTCAGCTTGTTCCTTCAAAAAAAGACAAAAACAAAGGACATGTAAAAATATCGTTCCTCGATACTTCCAACAAGGAAAACAATTGGAAATCGCAAGCGCTGGAACAACTTCCACGCGAACTGGAAAGCCTGCAAGACCAAGGCTTCGCCTTAAAAGACATCGCCATTTTGGTGCGAAAGAACGACGAAGCCATTGAAATTGCCGAAAAATTGCTGAAACACAAAGAAGAAAATCCCCACTCGAAATACCGTTACGACATTATTTCCAACGAGGCGCTCGTTATCGGCAATGCGCAGAGCGTGAAAGCCGTTGTGGCGCTGCTTCGTCATTTTCAGAACCGGAAGGACGAAACCCGACGAATGCTTGCCGTGTACGAATATTACCGGTTCCACCGAAGTACCCTCCCCGAAACCGCCATCAGCAATTATTTCGACGACGGGACAAAAGATTTTCCCGAAGAAATCAAGAGCAAATTAGACAGTATCTCCACACTGCCTTTCTACGAAATGATTGAAGCCTTTTTTGCTATGAATGCGGATGCGCTCAACGAAAAAGAGAACGCTTACGTTCAGGCATTTCTGGATATCGTACTTAAATTTAGCACCGAAGCATCGGCAAACGCAAACGATTTCCTCGACTGGTGGGACGAAAAAGGATATAATAAAACACTCTTTTTGCCGGAAGGCCAGGATGCCATCCGCCTGATAACCATCCATAAATCCAAAGGATTGGGTTTTGGGGCGGCCATCCTTCCGTTCTTAAGCTGGGATATAGACCACTCGGGGAACAGAGGCCCCATTCTTTGGTGCAAACCAACGGTGGAACCGTTTAATATGCTGGAGATATTGCCCTTGCAATACAAAAGTTCACTCAACGGAACCATTTTCAAGGAAGATTACCTGCAGGAAAAACTTTATACGTACATAGACAACCTCAACCTGCTTTACGTGGCTTTCACGCGCGCCAAAAACCGCATCGTTGCGTTTGCCCCAAAGCCTGCAAAAGATAAGGTGGCCGATGTGTCTTCGTTGTTGTGGCAAACGTTGAAATGTTCCGAAACAGGCGAAGAGCAAATTTCGCTCAACGATTACCTGACCGAAAACGAAAACAGCGCAATTTTCGAGTTGGGAAGCCCTACTCCACTCGACCGCAAGCCGGAACAAAAGCCGTCGTCGAGATTAGATTCGGGGAAATGGCATTCAATCCCGTTTACCGACAGGCTGAAACTGAGGCTCAACTCCGCCGGCTTTTTTTCCGACGACGGAAACCGTGCCTACGGAACGCTTATGCACGAAATCATCAGCAGCATCCAAACACTTGGCGATTTGAGCGATGCAGTGGAAGCCAAGTACATTTCGGGTGAAATAGATACCGATAAAAAAACCGAAATAACGGCACTGCTCACTCATATTTTATCCTCTCCCGACGTTTCAGACTGGTATTCGGGCAAGTATCACATCATCAACGAAACGCAGGTGATTCACCCTTCTTTCGGTTTTAGCCGCCCCGATAGGGTGATGATTGGCGACAATGAGGTAATTGTGGTGGATTACAAATTTGGCGATGCGGAAGAAGAAAGATACAACCGTCAGGTGAAACATTATGTAAGAATAATAAAAGAGATGGGATACAATAACGTGAAAGGATTTGTGTTTTATGTGAAAAGCGGGAAAGTTAGGGAGGTTTGACGTTTGGGGTTACAGCGTCTGTTTGTCTTGGCTCTTGGTTCTTGCCTCTTTATTCTAAAAAATTATGTGGAAAGAAATTTTATATGTAGGCATTGGCGGCGGAATGGGCAGTATTTTGCGGTTTCTCACCTCGAAAATCATGGCGCATTATGCGCGCGCCTACTTCTTGTTTTTAGGAACTTTTGCAGCCAATGTTATCGGGTGTTTTCTGATAGGGATTTTCACCGGATGGATGCTGGCGAACCAACCCGATAACCAATCGTTCCGGTTGCTTTTTATTGTCGGATTTTGTGGCGGGTACACTACGTTTTCGGCTTTCGCGTTCGAAAATCTTCGATTATTGGAACTCGGACAATGGTGGCTGTTTTTCGGTTACACACTGTTAAGCATTGCCTTAGGAATTTCTGCCGTTTGGGTGGGGATGAAAATAATAAATTAAACCTGTGTTGGAAGAATGCGCCTTGCGGCTTGAAACCGCATAGCGCGTAGTACTAATCTCATTCAATCTTAAAAAACTATGAACAATCTGATTAAACTACTTTTTATTATCTCTTTTGCGTCAGCAAATTTATCTTTTGCTTCGGCACAAACCGATTCAACGCTGTTGAAGGAAATCAAATCGTTGAAGGAAACGGTAAACGATTACAAACATCATTTCGATGTGCTGGAAAAGCAAATCGACGACCTTATGTGGTTTCGCCGGTTGGAAGACATCGCTTACGTCGATAAAGTGCGCCTAACAAGCACTCCGCGATGGAAACCCAAAAATCCCGATGACCGTTTCGCCGGAAACAAACTGCAATTCTACACCTACGTTTTCGTTCCGAAAGAAATTGACATTTACGAAAAATATCCGCTTATCGTGCTTCCGCACAGCGGTATTCACGCTAATTTCTCTACCTATTACGCGCATATTGTCCGCGAACTTATCGCGCAGGGATACGTGGTGGTTTCGGCGGAATATCGGGGAAGCACGGGTTACGGTAAAGCCACGTACGAAAACATCGATTACGGCGGCCGCGAAAACGACGACGTGCTGGAAAGCCGAAACTATATGATTGAAAACTACAGTTTCGTGGACGCTTCGCGTGTAGGCGTTATCGGGTGGAGCCACGGCGGAATGATTTCTTTGATGCAGATCCTGCAACACGGCGATAAATACCAATGCGCTTTCGCCGGCGTACCCGTAAGCGATTTGAAAAATCGGCTGGCGTCGCACGATGAGAGTTACACCGCCTACTTTACCGTACCGTATCACGTTGGCGAAAGCATCGAAGAAAATCCCGAAGAATACGCTCGCCGCTCTCCCACTCATTACGCCCAAAACCTCAATAAGCCGTTGCTGATTTACACCAACACCAACGATAACGATGTTTACGTGGAAGAAGTGCAACTGATGATAGATACGCTAAAAAAACACGGGAAGAAATTCGAATACAAAGTTTTTAAGGACGCTTCCGGAGGACACGGTTTCGACCGCATCGACAGCAAAGAAGCCACCAACATCCGTTTCAACGTACACAAATTTTTAGAACGCTACCTGAATCCGCCCAAACCGTTTAAATCGGCCGCAGAAATGCGCAAAGCAGCGTATGGGTTTTAATGAACTATTATTCAGGTATTTTCAAATTATATTCGCTCTGAATTAACCCGCATTATTCATGGCAATAAAAGATAAAAATCGTTCTTGATTGACTGTACGGTGATTGCATAATGAGTAAAGTATTTATAAATCTCTTTTTCGGGGGATTGTCTGCTTTTATCTTCACGCATTTGCTGTGTTGCTAACCTCTTGATATAGTCCACTATACCGCGACGAGGTTAAATGCCTTCATCTGCATAAAGCTAAAACCGTGAATAATACGGGTTTAATGATTCTTTCAAATATCTTTTCATTTACCAGGTAGTGTCCCGAAAAGTGTGTAATTTCTATCTTTCTTTGTTGCAAATTTATTCATAATTATTGAAATCACAATA
>MVZJ01000015.1 GCA_002069095.1 Bacteroidetes bacterium ADurb.BinA174
CAAACGTAGATAAAAATATATCCGTGAATTTTCCCCAAATAATCCACCAATTCGCCGCTGATTTCCATCCCGAAATCGTCCGCCATTACCGTTATTTGCATCAACATCCCGAGCTTTCTTATCAGGAAGAGAACACGGCGAAATATATTGTCGATTTTTTAGATGCCGAGGGCATATCGTATCGTTCCAATATTGGTGGGCACGGAATTTTAGCGTGGATAAAAGGCGAGAAATCGGGTTTAGGAAAAACTGTGGCGTTTGTTGCCGATTTGGATGCGTTGCCTATACATGAGAAAAACGATGTGTCGTATAAATCGAAAACCGAAAGAGTAATGCATGCCTGCGGACACGATTCGCATACGGCATCGTTGATGGGAACGATAAAAATCGTTCATGCGCTGCGAAGCGAGTTTAGTGGAACGGCGCTTTTCGTGTTTCAACCCGGAGAAGAACAATCGCCCGGCGGAGCCGATTTAATGTTGAAAGATGGACTGTTTCGTGATTTTACGCCCGATTTTATCGTAAAACAACACGCCTATGTAGATTTACCCGCCGGAAAAGTAGCTTTTCAAACCGGAAAGGTAATGGCATCGGCTGACGAAATTCACATAAAAGTAATAGGGCAGGGCGGACATGGCGCATTGCCTCACGAACTGAACGATACCGTTTTGGCGGCATCCAATATCATCATCGCTTTACAGCAGGTAGTTAGTCGTCGTCGAAATCCGTTTCAACCGATGACGCTTTCGTTCGGGAAATTCATTGCCGATGGCGCTACAAACGTAATTCCATCGGAAGTGGTGCTTGCAGGCTCTCTTCGTTGCATGGACGAAACCGAACGACAAAAGATGCTCGCTATCATTCCGCAAATTATCGAATTTACCGCCGCAGCTTACGGTTGCACGGCAAAAGTGAATATTCCTAACGGCTATCCTTCTACCACAAGTCATCCCGAAATAACAGAAAAAATCCGCGCACAAGCCGTTGAATTTCTTGGCGAAGCCAACGTTTTAGAATATCCGAAACGAATGACAGCGGAAGATTTCGGCTTTTTTACATTGCAATATCCCTGCTGTTTTTATCGTTTCGGCGTAACCGATGAAAACGGAACTTGCGGAAAACTGCATTCATCAACTTTCCTTATAAATGAAGAGTCGTTGAAAACGGCATCGTCGTTATTTGCCTTTATCGTGTTAGATTAGCTAAAAATGTAATAAATTGTTCATTTTAGTCTGTTATAAATGTATTTATTTATATTTTTGTAAAAAAAATATCGTTTTTCTCACAATTTAAAAGTATTAACTATGGCTTATCATGATTTAGACGAACTCGACGAAAAAATCCTTAAACTTATCGTAAACAACGCGCGGATTCCATTTTTGGAAGTGGCACGCGAATGCGGTGTGTCGGGAGCCGCCATTCATCAACGCGTTCAAAAGTTAACCAATTTGGGCGTGATTAAAGGATCGGAATTTATTCTTGATTCCGAAAAAATCGGATATGAAACTTGTGCTTACGTGGGGTTATTTTTGGTTTCTCCTTCTTCTTTTGATAGTGTGGTAGAAGAACTGGAAAAAATTCCGGAAGTTGTGGAATGTTACTATATTACAGGTCAGTATGATTTGCTAATCAAGGTTTACGCCAAAAATAATAAAGATTTGCTTCGAATAATTCACAATCAACTTCAGCCGCTTGGCCTATCGAGAACCGAAACGCTGATGTGTTTCAAAGATGCTTTCCGCAAAAAATTGCCGATAGATTTTTCATAAAATATTACGTTACTTCATTCGTTAATTAGATGGTTTACAAAAAATTATCTTTATTTTTTATTTTCGTTTTTATTAATCTGATTTCTTGTGATATTTTCGCCTATGATCCCGAAAAGAAAATAGAAGGGATTGGAAATGAAAAAGAAATTGCCGATTATATTCTTAACAACATTATAAAACTTTACGATGTTCCACAGCACGGTTTATTATCGGAAACATATCCTATAAATCCGAACAACAAAGTGGATTATTTGGCGGAAGGAAGTACACAAAATCACAATCAGGAAGTTTCGTTTTTATGGCCTTATTCGGGAACACTTTCCGGTGCTGTTGCACTTTATACCATTACGAAAAATCAGAAATACCTCAATTTATTGGAAAAAAGGTTAATACCCGGTCTTGAAAAATATTTCGACGAGTCTCGTTTTCCTGTCGGATATCAGTCTTATCCCACATTTGCAGGGCATAACGATAGGTATTACGATGATAATGTATGGCTTGCGCTTGATTTTTGCGCATTGTATTTGAGCACGAAAGATCAAAAGTATTTAGATAAGGCGTTGGAAATATATGATTTTATTTACAGCGGTTGGGACGAAAAATTGGGAGGTGGGATTTATTGGTGCGAACAAAAGAAAACGAGTAAAAACACCTGTTCCAACGCTCCCACCGTGGTTCTGAGTGCGAAATTATATCAATTAACCAACGATGAAAAATTCCTTTCTCGTTCCATAGAAACATATAACTGGACAAAAACCAATTTGTTAGACCCTACAGATTTTGTTTATTGGGATAATGTGGGGTTAAATGGTAATGTCGATAAAAGAAAATATACGTACAACAGCGGACAGATGATAGAAGCAGGTGTTTTACTTTACTGCATAACACGAGATCAAAATTATTTGACCGATGCACAAAAAACAGCATCGGGAACTTATGAACATTTTACAAAAATGAAACCGATCTCGGTTGGCGATGCTGTTTTTTATTCGGATTCTCCCTGGTTCAATACAATTCTTTTCAGAGGATTGAAAGCATTGTATAAGGTAGATGGAAACAAAAAATATGTTCAAACCATGTTGGAAAACGCTCATTATGCATGGAGTAACACCACCGATAATAATAATTTATTGGGAAATACCTGGAGCAAAAAATCAACCCAACGATATAAATGGCTGCTCGATAATGCTTGTATGATTGAGCTTTTTGCCGAACTTGCCGATATCGAATTAAAAAAATAAAAAAATGACTTCGAGAAGAAATTTTATTAAAAAAAGTGCCTTGGGATTTACAGTCTTGGCAATTAATCCATCGTGGGCGAAGGGAAAAATGATGCTCACACCGCAACAGGCAGGAAAATACGTATCACAACGCCCGCCGGTAAATAAAAAAAAATTTATATCCAAAGCAGTAGAAGCTACCATTGCGAGGGTCAAACCCAAAATCAAAGACGAGAAACTCGCCTGGATGTTCGAGAACTGTTTCCCGAACACACTTGATACGACGGTGAATTTTTCAATGAAAAACGGCAAACCCGATACTTTTGTTATCACCGGTGATATTGACGCCATGTGGCTTCGCGATTCATCGGCTCAGGTGTGGCCTTATCTTCCCTTAATGAATGAAGACAATCACCTTAAACAAATGGTTGCCGGAGTAATTAACCGTCAAACGCAATGTATCCTTATCGATCCGTACGCTAATGCGTTTTATGCCGAACCCAACCCAAAAGGAGAATGGAGAACGGATAAAACCGATATGAAACCTGAACTACACGAACGTAAGTGGGAGATAGATTCGCTATGCTATCCCATTCGTTTGGCGTATCATTATTGGAAAACCACTAACGATACGTCGGTTTTTGATTCCGATTGGCGAAAAGCCATGGCATCGGTATTGAAAACCTTCAAAGAACAGCAACGAAAAGAGAATCACGGGCCTTATATCTTTTTGCGTGTTACCGACCGTCAGTTGGATACGGTTAACAACAGAGGCTTGGGTAATCCGGTGAATCCTGTTGGATTAATCGTTTCTTTGTTCCGTCCTTCGGATGATGCAACCACGTTCGGTTTTTTAGTTCCGTCGAATATGTTTGCGGTAACTTCGTTGCGGCAGTTGGTTGAAATATCCGAATCGGTTACAAAAGATGTTGCTTTTGCTCGGGAGTGTAAATCTCTTGCGGATGAAGTGGATGCAGCTATTAAAAAATATACCATTACCACGCATCCCAATCATGGACAAATTTATGCTTTCGAAGTGGATGGATTTGGAAATTACTACCTGATGGACGATGCGAATGTTCCCAGCCTATTGGCAATTCCTTATTTGGGTAGCGAATGCGATGATACGGAAATTTATCGAAACACACGTAATTTTGTGTTAAGCAAAGATAATCCGTATTTCTTTAAAGGCACTGCGGGAGAAGGGATAGGCGGTCCGCACATCGGTTACAATATGATTTGGCCCATGAGTATTATTTTACGGGCTATGACAAGCAAAAGTGATGAGGAAATTAAACATTGTATCAAGATGCTGCGCGATACCGATGCAGGCACCGGTTTCATGCATGAATCGTTTCACAAAAATGATCCATCAGAATTTACCCGAACATGGTTTGCTTGGGTTAATACTCTTTTTGGAGAATTGATATTGAAACTGGAAAAAGAAGACAAAATGGATTTATTAAATATCTAATAATCAGAATAATGAAATTAAAATCAATATTATTTCTTTTATTACTGAGTATTTACATTGTAAATGCACAGGTCAAGTATGAACCGGTCGATTATGTAAGTATTTTGGTGGGGACTCAATCTAAATTTGAGCTATCCAACGGAAATACGTATCCTGCCATTGCTGTACCTTGGGGCATGAATTTCTGGACTCCGCAAACCGGAAAAATGGGTGACGGATGGGTTTATCGATACGATGCGGATAAAATCTGTGGGTTTAAGCAGACGCATCAACCCAGCCCGTGGATGAACGATTACGGACAGTTTTCGATTATGCCTATGACAGATAAAATGGAGTTTAAGGAGGATAATCGTGCGAGTTGGTTTTCGCACAAGGCTGAAATTGCCAAGCCCTATTATTACAGTGTTTATCTGGCTGATTACGACGTAACAACTGAAATTACACCAACGGAACGTGCGGCAATTTTTAGCTTTACTTTTCCTGAAACAGATAGCGCATATGTGCTTATAGATGCTTTCGACAGAGGTTCGTCGGTAGAAATTCTTCCTGAAAAAAATGCTGTAATTGGTTACACAACACGTAATAGCAGAGGCGTACCTGAAAATTTCAAAAATTACTTTGTAATTGTTTTCGACAAGCCTTTTAAATATAAACATACTGTTAAAAATGGTGAGATTTCGCAAGGTGTTAATAAGATCGAAGATAATCATGCCGGTGCTTTTATCGGTTTTTCTACTAAAAGAGGGGAGAAAGTAACAGCACGCGTTGCATCCTCTTTCATAAGCTATGAACAGGCTTGGCAAAACCTGAAGGAGGTGGAAAATAAAGACTTTGAAACAGTGAAATCCGATGGGCGTAAAGCTTGGAATGAGGTATTAGGAAAGGTTGAGATCGAAGATAACAATATCGATAACAAACGTACTTTTTATTCAACGTTGTATCGTTCAACACTATTCCCCCGAAAGTTTTACGAAATTGATGCACAGGGAAATATCGTGCATTACAGTCCGTACAACGGACAGGTTTTACCCGGATATATGTACACAGATACCGGATTTTGGGATACTTTCCGTTCGCTTTTCCCATTGCTCAATTTGATGTATCCGTCTGTAAATAAAGAAATTCAGGAAGGATTGATTAACACGTATAAAGAGAGCGGATTTCTGCCTGAATGGGCAAGTCCTGGACACAGAGGTATTATGATCGGAAACAATTCGGCTTCGGTAGTAGCTGATGCATATCTGAAAGGGTTGCGAGGTTACGATATCGAGACGCTTTATGAAGCAATGATTCATGGGACTGAAAATGTGCATCCTAAGGTCTCATCAACCGGACGCTTAGGGCACGAATATTACAATACATTGGGTTATGTTCCTTATGATGTGAAAATCAATGAAAACGCAGCTCGTACGTTGGAATACGCTTATGCCGACTGGACAATTTACAAGTTGGCAAAAGTGCTGAACCGTCCAAAATCGGAAATCGATTTGTACGCAAAACGCTGTCAAAACTATCGCAATTTGTATTCGCCCGAACATAAATTGATGCGTGGGCGCAATAAAGATGGTTCATTTCAGTCGCCTTTCAGTCCTACAAAATGGGGCGATGCCTTTACCGAAGGGAACAGTTGGCACTATACTTGGTCGGTTTTCCACGATCCGCAAGGATTGATCGATTTGATGGGCGGAAACAAAGAATTTGTGAATATGCTGGATTCCGTTTTCAAAATGCCGCCTATTTTTGACGATAGTTATTACGGTTTTCCCATTCATGAGATCCGTGAAATGCAAATTATGAATATGGGGCAGTATGCACATGGAAATCAGCCTATTCAACACATGATCTATCTCTATAACTATGCCGGAGAACCGTGGAAAGCCCAATATTGGGCTCGCGAAGTAATGGATAAGTTATATACTTCCGCACCCGATGGTTATTGTGGTGATGAAGATAACGGACAAACGTCGGCATGGTATGTGTTTTCGGCTATGGGGTTTTATCCCGTTTGTCCGGGAAGCAATGAA
The DNA here is from genome assembly GCA_002069095.1 of Bacteroidetes bacterium ADurb.BinA174. GTDB lineage: Bacteria > Bacteroidota > Bacteroidia > Bacteroidales > Dysgonomonadaceae > Petrimonas. The sequence goes on from MVZJ01000015.1 coordinate 6,488, forward strand.
TATATTTTAGGTTCGCCGTTGTTTGAAAAAATGACTGTTCATTTGGAAAACGGAAAAAGCCTGCAAATAAATTCTCCCGGAAATGATAAATCAAAACGTTATATTTTCGACTTTAAGTTGAACGGAAAAACGCATACGAAAAATTACGTGACGCATGGAGATTTGATGAAAGGTGCAAAAATTGATGTTCAAATGTCGGATAAACCGAATAAAACAAGAGGAACCCAAAAATCCGATTTTCCGTATTCGTTTTCTAATGAGGATAAATGATTAGTTAGTCATTAATGTAATTCTGATAAATAGATTCCTCTTATTGTTGGAATGACAAATGTATTGAAGATATACTCTGGTTGTTATTTCGAATGCAGAGAGAAATCTAAAATGTAAACAATAGTTCTTTTGTGCTATTTGATAAAAAGAGAAGTGCTGAAATTTACTTCAGCACTTTTTCTTTATCAATTTCCAACTCTTTGTTTGCCTGCTGCGAAACGTTTACGAAAATATTTTTGAATTCGAAGGTAATCGGATGAAATTTTAGGAAATTCCATTTCCATTCCTGTAATTCAACATGAACCACTCCCTGATTTAGAATCCCTAACTGTTGGGCTGCAGCGTAAGAAAGATCGATGATTCTGTTTTTGGAGAACGGTCCGCGATCTGTAACTTCCACTATAACACTTTTTCCGTTTTCTGGATTTTTTACTTCAAGCAAAGTGCCGAAAGGATACGTTTTATGCGCACAAGTCAGACTGTCTCGGTGATAAATTTTACCACTCGATGTCTTTTTGCCATGAAACTTGTCGGCGTAATACGATGCTCTTCCTTTTTGCTGTGCAATGACAAAAAAAGATAATATATTAATAAACAGTACGATAACAAAAAAGAAAAACTTTTTCATTGTCTCTTGTTTTTTGATTTTCACATTGCAAATTCAATGTCGTTAAGTTAAGTATTTGTCATAACTTTTTGTAATTCATTGAGTAAGTTCTTTTTGCTTTTTTATTTATTTTATATGATTATCGGATTCTTTGCCTAAAATCAATTCTCGTCAAAACGAGCGAACAAGTTCGAGCGGCCATGGCTTTTAAGCCGTGGATTAATGATTTAAAGGGTATGAGGCTTTAGCCAAAATTTATTTAAGCTTGGGCTAAAGCCCATTGGAGGACGATTAATTATCCACGCCATAAATGGCATGCCAATTAATATAAGCTTTAGGTAAAATATCCGATATTCATTTTATTTTAATATTTATTCCTCTTCGCTTTGCGCTACAGTTTCGTGGCGAGGGGCGACATCCATAACAATTTGTTGCTTTTCCGCGTCGAAATCCACTACCACTGTTTCACCTTCCTTGATACCGGTGCGCAGGATCATTTCCGCCATTTCGTCTTCAACATACTTTTGTAGCGCACGTTTTAGCGGACGCGCTCCGAATTGCACATCGTAACCTTTATCGGCGATGAACTCTTTGGCGGTAGTGGTAATTTCCAAATTGTATCCCAACTCTTTCACGCGTTTGTATAGCCCTTTCAGTTCCAGATCGATAATCTTAAAGATGGACTCCTTGTTCAACTGGTCGAACATCACGATATCATCCACACGATTCAGAAACTCGGGGGCAAACGCTTTGTTCAACGCTTTTTGGATAATGCTCCGCGAATATTCGTTATCGGATACATCGCTGTTGGTGTTGAACCCGATTCCGCGTCCGAAGTCTTTCAACTGCCGCGTTCCGATGTTGGAGGTCATGATCAATATGGTGTTTTTGAAATCGATTCTGCGTCCCAAGCTATCCGTAATATGACCTTCGTCTAAGATTTGCAGCAGGATGTTAAACACGTCGGGATGCGCTTTTTCAATTTCATCAAGCAGCACTACGGAGTAGGGGCGGCGACGCACTTTCTCGGTTAACTGACCGCCCTCTTCGTACCCCACATATCCGGGAGGCGCACCCACCAAGCGCGACACGTTGAACTTCTCCATATACTCGCTCATGTCAACGCGAATGAGGTTTTCGTGTGAATCGAACAAAAATTCAGCCAGTTTTTTCGCCAAGTGCGTTTTTCCCACACCTGTCGGTCCCAAGAACATAAATGTACCGATGGGTTTCTTTGGGTCTTTTAGTCCCACGCGGTTTCGTTGGATAGCTTTCGCTATTTTTTCCACCGCTTCGTCTTGCCCGATTACTTGCGACTTTAACTCCTCTTTCATCTCCAACAGTCGCTGTCCTTCGGCTTGTGCGATGCGCTGCACGGGAACACCCGAAATCATGGCCACCACTTCGGCAATCTTTTCTTCGTCAACGATTTCTGGTTTTTCCTTAATTTCCTTTTGCCAGCGTTGCTCTTCGGCTTCTAAAGCCAGTAAAAGCTGACGCTGTTTGTCTCGATAACTTGCCGCTAATTCGTATTTTTGAGCCTTTACGGCATCGTTTTTCATTTGTTCCACCACTTTTAGTTCTTCCTCCATCTCTTCTATCACTTTCGGGATGGAAATGTTGGAAATATGAACGCGTGCTCCGGATTCGTCCAACGCATCGATGGCCTTATCGGGAAAAGTGCGGTCGGAAACATATCTTTCCGTTAGCTTCACACACGCTTCCAATGCTTCGACCGTGTAGCGAACGTTATGGTGATCTTCGTATCTTTCCTTAATGTTTTGAAGAATTTGCAGCGTTTCTTCGGGAGTGGTAGCATCGACAATCACTTTCTGAAAACGACGTTCCAGCGCGCCGTCTTTTTCAATGTTCTTACGATATTCGTCCAGTGTTGTGGCACCGATGCATTGAATCTCGCCGCGTGCTAGCGCGGGTTTCAGCATGTTTGCCGCATCGAGCGAACCGGCAGCGCCGCCTGCACCCACAATGGTGTGGATTTCGTCGATAAAGAGAATGATGTTCGGGTTTTTCGAAAGTTCATTCAAGATAGCTTTGATGCGTTCTTCGAACTGTCCGCGATACTTGGTTCCAGCAACTATTGACGCCATATCGAGGGCGATTACGCGTTTGTCGAACATAGCGCGTGAAACTTTTTTCTGTACAATGCGCAACGCCAATCCATCCACGATGGCAGATTTTCCCACACCGGGGTCTCCAATGAGTACCGGATTATTTTTCTTGCGGCGGCTTAAAATCTGAGCGATGCGCTCGATTTCCTTTTCACGTCCCACGATGGGGTCGAGGCGGTTCTCCATTGCGGCGCGGGTAATGTCCGTTCCGAAATTGTCAAGCACCGGCGTGTCCGATGCAGGGCTTTTCGCCTGTGATTGGCTACCTTGCTGCCCTCTCGGGTTGAAAGACGATTTTCCTTCCGGTTCATCATCATCGTCATCGGTGAAGTTTAGACCCATGGATGGAGAGTCCGCAGCGCTTTCGGCACGGGCATCCAATATGCTTTTCACATACAGGAATGCGCTGGAATAATCGATTTGGAATTGTGTTAGAATGTCGTTGATGGGTGTATTTTTGTCTTTCAGCAAGGCCAGCAAAATATGTTCCGAATCGGTTTCCGTACTTTTGGTAAGTCTGGCTTCCAGTATACTCATTTTTAACGTTTTTTCCGTGCTTTTATTGATGACCAATTCGCGGGTTCCTTCGTACGGCTCCTGAATCTGCCGAAACCGGTCATCGATGTGATTTTTTAAATGCTTAATGTCCACATCAAAATCCTGAAGCACTTGAATGGCCATCCCGTCGCCGTCGCGAAGAATAGCGAGCATCAAGTGTTCCGGTCCGATATAATTGTTTTGCAGTCTTTCGGCTTCTTCACGGCTGTACGCCATGATGTCTCTGACCCGTTGAGAAAAATTGTTATCCATTTATTAACGTCCTTATCTTTTCTTTTAAGCAAATGATGGAATAATTGCAACCTATCAAATTGACAGTGCTACCCGATAGATTCCGTTATTGAACGAAATGATAGTCTCGCTTCATTTGTGATAAAGTCGTGGCGATAAACAGATCAAAAAACTTTTTGTTATCAGCGCAGCTCTACCGCGCGAAGCGGCTATTGCCGTGGACTTATCTAATTTTATTGTTACAATAATTATTCAGCGAACTTAATAGTATTGCAAATATAGTTTTTTATTTGTGATAATAACAAAAACAATGCCAATAAAAAAAGTTAAGTAGCGAAAAAGAATCATTGTTGTAGCTTTCGAAAGTTTGCCGATAATTATCGTGAGTAATGCGGATTATTAACTTATTTATCAATAAAATAAATCAAGCCTTATATTGAACTCACATTATAAATAGATTTTTTCTTAACTACAACGACATTGTATGCTATTTATAATTTCTTCCTTTTTAACACAATCCAAACAATCATTGGAGCGCCGAAAACAGCCGTCACGGCATTGATGGGCAGTGTGCGGTTGGAAATAGGAACTTGCGATATTATATCGCAAACAATTAGCAATATACCGCCAAGGAGCAGGGTGGCGGGGATAATGGTTTTGTGGTTAACTGTTCCGAAGAAACTTCGGCCAAAATGCGGAATAACTACTCCGACGAAAGCGATTGGGCCGGTAAATGCGGTAATGGTTCCGGTAATTATTGCGGTAATAATGATAATGGTAACTCTTAAGCGTTTCACGTTCAGTCCGATGCTGGTTGCGTATTTCTCTCCCAACAACAAACTATTCAATGCTTTTTGAAGGAAAAACACAACAATGACACCTGATAAAACAAGTATTAGAAGCAACGGCATTTTATCCCAAGTTACGGCTCCGAGACTCCCGAAAGTCCACGTTATAAAAACTTTCAATGAATCGGGATCGGCAAAGCTTTGCAGGATGGTAATGGCCGCACCGGCTACATAGCCGAAAATCATTCCCAACACCAATATGGTTACGGAATCGTTAATTCTTGTCGAAACACCGAGAATAAGCAGCAAAACCAGTGCGGCACCCGATATTGCCACCACAACCTGCGTCATGCTTCCTAACGATGCAATAACAGGATACAGCGATGTTCCCGTTAACAACGTCAACAGGGCTACGCCCAGTCCGGCGCCGGCGCTGACTCCCAATACATCCGGACCGGCGAGCGCATTTCGAAAAAGCGTTTGCATCAGTAAGCCGGCAACTGATAGCGCCGAACCTGCCAAAAGGGCAGTAATTGCTTTGGGGAGGCGGTAGTTGAAAATTATTTCATCGGTTATTTCATTACCCGAGCTGCCGAAAAGCGCATTTACTCCTTCGGAAAAGGAGATTTTTGCATTGCCCGTAAAAATATCTGTTACGAAGACGATACACAGTAGCAAAACTAGAATTAGGAATATGTGTTTTTTGTTTTTCAAATTTGTGAATTGTTTTACTAAACAGAACTATATTTTAAATCCCTCCGCTGCGCTCGTCCCCTTAAAATTAAGGGGACATTTTGTGCTAGAATTACAACTTTCTTTTAATATTTTCAATGTTTTTACAAATCTCATCAAGCGTTCTCATCGGATAATCAAAAACCTCGAAGTTTTCGAAACGCAATACAGTAATTCCTAATTCAATTAAACGTTGAGTTCTTTTTTCATCACAAATTTGTTGAAACTCCTCATAGTGGGGTTCACCATCTAACTCAATAGCCAATTTGTATTTTGGAGAATAAAAATCGAGAATGTAATTTTCAACACTGTATTGTCGAAGAAACCTTGTTCCACTAAGCTGTTGTTACCTTATCATTTCCCAAAGTGACACTTCAGCCGGAGTCATCTTTTTTCTTAATTTTCGTCGATAAGGTTTCATCCTTTTATCGTTTAGAACCATAATGTTTTTTTATCCGTTTTACTTTGTTTGTCTTATATGAATTAAGTGAAATTTTTATTGAACAATCTTTCACAATTTATTTGAACCTTACCGTATCTTCCCTTTTGATAAAGGGAAGTACCGCCATTAGGCGGGGATGGGTTAGAATTTGAAAAAAAGATACTATTCCAACGGTTTTATATACGTGAATTCTGCTTCAGGCAAAAGTTCCGGATGAACAGCTTTGATTAAATCCGACAAAACCAAATCGGGATTGGCAATGGCGCTTTCAAAATAATCGTTTCCGCCCGAAGGAGTTGTTCGGTTTCGGTTATTAAAAACCTGACGGTTTTTCACCGATTTCAGCAACATATATTTTTTGTCTTTTCGGGCAAGTTCATCATAAGAACCGGCATCGCAACCAAACCAGAAATCGGTATTGCCGAATTGAATGAGTATCGATTCAATGTCCAATCCTATACTTCCGCTTTCAGGGTCATCCTTGTAAAAATAATCTAATCCGGCATCGGAAAATAAAATAGAGTTGAAACTCTTCCCCCCAGGGACATACCACGTATCCTGAAAATTGTCTCCGGCAAGAACAGCCGGTCTATTTTTAACGTTCTTAACTATTTCTGTTTTAGCAATGTATCTCGATTCAATTTCGCTAAAAATGCTGTCAGCCAATGGTTCTTTATCGAAAAATACCGAAATAAACTTTATCCACTCGGCACGGGCAAGTGGTGATTTCTCCATCCATTCCAGCGAGTAAATTACGGGAATGCCTATGCTTAGCAGTTTTTCGCTGTGCATGTCTTGTTGTGCATAAGCCGAATTTATGCTAACGTCGGGCTTAAGCATCAGTGTTTTTTCAACATTCGGGTTGAACGGGTCGCCTAAGTTTTGAATCTGTTTATCTTTAATTTTTTGTAAAATAGTTGAATTGTAAACCCGATGCGCATCGGTAACGCCGATAACCTTATCCAACTCACCCAACTGTCTCAGAAACTCAAAATAAGAAAACGTGTTTATGACAACCGATTTTATAGGAATTTTCAGTTTAAAGCCCTCATCGGGTAAATTGGTGGAATCGTTTTTATAGAGGTAATAGACAGCATACGGTTTTTTATCGTCCTTTCCCCAGGGATTATTTATCACAATCCGTGTATAATTTTCAGAATGACTTATCCTAAATCCTTTTGCATACCGGATATTGGTATCGGAAGAATCATTTTGCAGGCTATCTGTTTGTGTTTGGTGGTTATTATTTTGTTTACATCCCAACAATAAAAGAAGAATTAATAAAAAAGTTACTTGAAAAACAGTGTAATTATGTGTCGGAATCATTTCTTTTTATTTTTTTTGTTATAACCGGGTATGTGAAACTTTTTTGATTTCATTTTAGTTGCAACACGAGGCTGTGCCGTGGAACCCGGAATATATTCGTGTCGGTACATATTGAAAAAAAGCACAAATAAAGAGAGCAACAACGGCCCGAAAATAACACCCCAGAATCCGAACATGGGGATACCGATCAATACCCCGAAAACAGTGATCAACGGGTGAATATCGGCAAGCCATTTTTGCAGAAGAAATCGTGCTACATTATCTACTCCGCCAATAATAATAAAACCATAGGCAGTCATCCCGATTCCGCCGCCGATATTTCCTCCCAGAAAAATGGATATGGCAATAGGAACCCAAATAACAGCAGTGCCCAAAATAGGAATAATAGAAGCAGCGCCGGTAAGTATGGCATAGAGCAGAGGATTGTCTACGCCGAAAAATACGAATCCGATATAAGCAAAAATACCTTGAATTACGGCCAGTAGAGGAATTCCGATTGCATTTGCCTGAATGATCAACTTAGTCTCTTCTCCAAGAATTTGTTTATTCTCTTCTTTAAACGGCAGAATTTCTTTAACCATTTTTTCAAAATTTTCATAATTATAAAGCAGATAAAAAAGGATAAAGAGAGCAAAAAGAGAATTAATTACAAGCGAATAGATGCTTGCACCCAGCGATTGCAAGATGTTTCCGCCTATTTTTGGTAAACTGGATAAGTTTTCGGGAGTAAATATGTCGAAATTAAGTTTTTCCTCGATAGTTTCGACAAAATTATTGAAACTGTCGATGATAGCTTTGGGATCGATTGAAATTCCCGATACGGTATCGATAACTAAAAAAGCAAGTCCGGTAAGCGGTATTAAAAATAACAATAAGGCTTCTATGGTCAACAATGAAGCCGCTAGGCCTTTCTTTAAATGCTTTTTTTCCACTAAATAAAGCATCTGTCCCTTAAACAACACATAAAGCGTGGCTGCTCCCAAAAAACCGCTCAGGTACAGGCGCAGTTCTTTGAAAAGGATCAGGCCGAGAAGTATAAGAAAACCTATAAGGATATATTTATACTCTTTCTTTTTATAAGGGAGACTATTTTCATTCATATAATCCGATTATTTGTAAGATTAAATTTAAAGGACAAAATCTTCCGGTTCTGCAAAACCACCTTCAATAAGAGCGTTTTTGGCTATTTCGTAATCCGATTCCTTAACTTGCATCTCAATGTCGAAGATTGGATATGTAAGTCTGTTTAATGTGAAATTTTTCATATAAACCTCAATCCCTCTCATCTCCATATAAGTTTGAACAATAGTGACGTCTTGAGAAAAACCAAATGTTTTGACGGTAATAAAATTCTCTTCCATAAAGCAAATAATATATAGTGGACTTCAAAAATAGTCTATTTTTTGTTGATAAAGGTCAAAAACTCCATTTTTTGATGTAATTTTGATTTTATTAAATTTTTATACGTTATGAACACAAAAATTGCATTGATTACCGGTGCGACATCGGGAATAGGAGAGGCTACAACACTGAAATTAGCCGATAATGGTTTCGACGTTATTATAATCGGACGCAGAAACGACAGGTTGACAACCTTAAAAGAAAAGCTTGAAAAAAACGGAACCCGTGTTTTGAGCCTTTGCCTTGATGTTCGGATTGAATCGGAGGTAAAATCGGCGGTGGAAAATTTGCCTGATGAATGGAAAAACATCGATGTTCTGGTAAATAATGCCGGATTAGCAGCAGGATTAAGTTCTTTGCAAGAAGGCGATACCGACGACTGGAACCGCATGATTGATACCAACATTAAAGGATTACTTTACATTACCCGATACGTTTCACCCTTTATGATAACACGCGAAAAAGGGCATATTATCAATATCGGGTCTATCGCCGGAAAAGAAGTTTATCCCAACGGAAACGTTTATTGCGCCACCAAACACGCTGTAGATGCACTTACCAAAGGTATGCGGATGGATATGTTGAAGCATAACATTAAAGTTACGCAAATTTGTCCCGGTGCGGTTGAAACCGAATTTTCCATCGTTCGCTTTTATGGCGACAAAGCCCGCGCCGATAACGTTTACAAAGGCTTCGAAAGCCTTGTTGCGGCCGATATTGCCGACTGTATTCTTTTTGCTGTTTCGCGCCCATCTCACGTGAACATTAACGATATGATTGTTATGCCAGCAGCACAGGCAACGGGAACATTGTTTAACAAGAAACTCTAAAAAATAATGACATAATGAAAAAAACTATTCTTCTTTTAATCGCGATTATAACAGTTTCAATCTCTGCTCAGTCCCAGGAAAATATCACCTACCAGACTCCTCCTAAAGAAATTCTGGAATTGGTGGATATTGAGCGCGCTCCTTCTGTTTTTTTGGATAGCAAAAAAGAACAGATGCTGTTTCTTTACAGAAATAGTTTTAAAACATTAGACGATTTAAACCAATCGGAATTGAGATTGGGTGGGCTTCGCATCAATCCACAAACCAATATTTCGAGTACGATTACATATTATAATAATCTGAAATACAAGAGAATATCGGATAAAGATGTTCACCAGATAAACGGCCTTCCTGTTAATCCTAATATTGCCAACACTTCGCTTTCGCCCGATGAAACAAAATTAGCATTTACACATACATCGTCGAATGGCGTGGAGTTGTGGCTGGCAGATTTGGAAACGCTGAATGCCCGAAAAGTTGCAGATATTATATTAAATGCGAATGCCGGATTTCCTTATACCTGGTTCAGAGATGGTTCGGCTATGTTGGTTCGGACAATTCCGGTTAATGCGGAACCGCTTGTCGATACGCAAAAAGCATTACCCGATGGGCCGATTGTGTCAACCAGCGACGGACAAATCTCGCAAAACAGAACGTATCAGGATTTGCTAAAAAATCCGATAGACGAAGCGAATTTTGAGAAACTAATGTCATCGGAATTGTACAAAATTGACTTAAACGGAAACAAATCGTTATGGAAAGAGGCTGGAATGTACATGAGCGAATCTTTTTCCCCCGATGGAAAATATGTGTTGATAACAACGTTGGCAAGACCGTTTTCCTATTTAGTTCCTTTTGATAACTTCCCCATGAATACCGATATTTATTCTGCTGACGGCAAATTTCTGATGAACTTCAACAAACAGCCATTACTCGAAAATCTCCCTAAAGGATTTATGGCAACACAAGCCGGAAAACGAAACATATCGTGGCGTTCCGATAAACCTTCCACACTGTATTGGGTAGAAGCTTTGGATAAAGGTGATCCGGAAATAAAAGTTGATTTCAGAGACGAGGTTTTTCAACTGGATGCTCCGTTTGCAGGAAATCCGAAATCGATGGTAAAAACCATAAATCGCTATGCGGGAATCACGTGGGGGAACGACAGGTATGCCATTTTACGCGATAGGTGGTGGAATACCCGAAACATGAAAATTTACGTTTTCAATCCATCGGATAACGCATCGGCTCCACGCATTATTTCCGACAGAAATTATCAGGATGTATATAGTGACCCGGGAAGTCCGCAAACCGAAAAAAATAATTTCGGAACATATACATTGAAAATAGATGGCAGCAAAATTTACCTTTTTGGTGATGGATTTACGGCGAAAGGACAATTCCCTTTTATCGATGAATTGAATTTGGAAACGCTGAAAACCAAAAGAATATATCAATCGTCATATACCGATAAGGTAGAAGATTTGATTTCTTTAATCGATACCAAAAAAGGAACAATAGTTACGAGGATGGAGTCTCCAAACGAATATCCGAACTATTTTATCAAAAATATCAAAAACAATAAGTTGCAACCGCTTACTTCGTTTGAAAATCCGTTTAAAACCATCGCTAATGTACATAAAGAAGTTATCAGCTACAAACGCGACGATGGCGTGGAACTTACCGGAACACTTTATTTGCCAGTCGGCTACGATATGCAGAAAAAAGAAAAACTGCCTATGATTATGTGGGCTTATCCCACCGAATATAAAGACAAAAGTAGCGCCGGACAAACTACCGCCAATCCCAATTCTTTCACGAATCTTTCCTATGGAAATCCGATTTATTGGATAACAAGAGGTTATGCCGTGTTAAATGATGCTGCTTTCCCGATTGTTGGCGAGGGCGATGAGGAACCTAACGATACGTTTGTGGAGCAACTCGTGGCAAATGCCAAAGCAGCCATTGATGCAGTAGATAAATTGGGATATATTGACCGAAACAGGGTGGCGGTTGGCGGACATTCTTACGGAGCATTTATGACGGCAAACCTGCTCACGCACTCCAATCTTTTTGCTGCCGGAATCGCCCGAAGCGGAGCTTACAACCGTTCGCTCACACCGTTCGGTTTCCAGAGTGAGCAGCGGAATTACTGGGAAGCGTCGCAGGTTTACGATCGAATGTCGCCGTTTATGAATGCCGATAAAATGAAAACGCCCATGTTACTTATTCACGGTGAAGCCGATAATAATTCGGGCACACATACCATGCAAAGCGAGCGGTATTTTCAGGCGCTGAAGAGTTTTGGCGCCCCCGTCAGATTAGTTATTCTGCCTAAGGAAAGCCACGGTTATGCGGCTAAGCCAAACGTGTTGCACCTATTGTGGGAACAAGATCAGTGGCTGGAAAAATATGTGAAAAACAAAAAATAATAACCGATTGTAAGACTTGGTAAAGGGATGGAAGATGCCTCTATCGAGTCTTTATTTCCCTATCGAAAAATTAATTTTATCTCCTTCGGTAATATTTTTCTGAATACAATATCCGGCGTTTACTTCTACCACGTACAACGCCGGTTTTGTTGATGCGTAGTTCCATTCCCGCAGAGGTGCCGTGTTGGCGTGAATAGTGATGATTTCGTTATTGGCATTCACAAAAAGCATATCCAGCGGAATGTAGGTGTTTTTCATCCAGAAACCCTGAATTTCCTCCACATCGAAAATAAATAACATTCCTGCGTCGGCAGGAAGTGATTTTCGGTACATTAATCCGCGTGCACGACGTTGATTGTTGTCGGCAATTTCGATATCGATAGTTGAAATGGTATCGTTATTATCTGCCGATAAAAATGTCAGACTTCCTTGTTTGTTAAAAGGTATTTCAAGACTTTCAGTCTGAAAGACATCTGAATTTTTTCCTTTTTTAAATATCAAAACGGCAACAACGGCTGCAACTATTAAAATACCTAAAAGTAAGGCCATTCTGTTTTTCTTTTTCGAATTCATAACCGTATATAATTTATAATGCAAAGATGAGATTATTTTTTCAATTATCGAAAAACTGTCAATCAAATCTGAAAATTTGTCAGTCGGAAAAACATTTCGCGAGATTTTCGGTTTAAGAAAAATTTTGGCACAGAATTCGCATACAGACTTGTGTCTGACAACAAAAAATTAGAACTTACATTATATAAACATTTAATTATTTTATCAATATGAGTATTAAACCATTAGCGGACAGAGTGCTGGTAAGACCGGCAGCTGCGGAAGAAAAAACAGTAGGCGGAATCATAATTCCTGATACAGCTAAAGAAAAACCCTTGAAAGGCGAAGTTATTTCGGCAGGAAATGGCACTAAAGACGAAGAAATGATCGTGAAAGCCGGCGATAATGTATTGTATGGCAAATATGCCGGTACGGAAATTGAACTCGATGGCGAAAAATATTTGATCATGCGTCAGTCAGATATTCTGGCAATTATTGAGTAAATAGTAAACAGTAAACAGTAATCAGAAGTCGAGAAGTAAGAACAACTATAAGTTGAGAAGTCAAAAGTCTTGATTCTTGTTTCTTGGCTCTACAAATCTTAAAAAAATATGGCAAAAGAAATTAAATTCGAAATGGAAGCACGCGACTTGTTAAAACAAGGTGTGGATTCATTAACAAATGCAGTAAAAGTAACGTTAGGACCTAAAGGACGTAACGTGATACTCGACAAAAAATACGGCGCGCCGCAAATCACAAAAGACGGTGTTACGGTAGCGAAAGAAATAGAATTGGAAGATTCTTTCCAGAATATGGGTGCGCAATTGGTGAAAGAAGTAGCTTCTAAAACTAATGATGATGCAGGTGACGGTACAACGACAGCCACGGTTTTGGCACAATCCATTATTGGTGTTGGTTTAAAAAACGTTACAGCAGGCGCTAATCCGATGGATTTGAAACGCGGTATCGATAAGGCTGTTGCAAAAGTGGTTGAAAACCTGAGAGAACAAGCCGTTGAAATCGGCGATGATTTAAATAAAATCGAAAACGTAGCTAAAATCTCGGCTAACGGTGATGAATCTATCGGTAAACTTATTGCCGAAGCCATGCAAAAAGTAAGCAAAGAAGGCGTTATCACTATCGAGGAATCCAAAGGAACAGACACTTACGTGGATGTTGTGGAAGGTATGCAGTTCGATCGCGGATACATTTCACCCTACTTTGTAACCGATACTGAAAACATGGAAGTACAATTTGAAAATCCGATTGTGTTGGTTCACGACAAAAAAATCTCGGCCATTAAAGATCTTCTTCCTATCCTCGAAAAAGGAGTTCAAACCGGAAAACCGATGTTGATCATTGCCGAAGATATCGATTCTGAAGCGTTAACTACGTTAGTAGTAAACCGCTTGCGTGGGTCGCTGAAGATTGCTGCCGTTAAAGCTCCCGGATTTGGAGACCGTCGCAAAGAAATGTTGGAAGACATTGCCATTTTGACAGGCGGAACCGTGATTTCGGAAGAAAAAGGGCTTACGCTCGAAAACGCCACCCTCGATATGCTGGGAAGCGCCGAAAAAATCACGATCGACAAAGACACCACTACCATTGTTAACGGCGAGGGCGACAAGGAGGCTATTTCCAACAGAATCGGACAAATCCGTTCGCAAATCGATAGAACTACTTCCGATTACGACCGCGAAAAATTACAGGAACGCCTGGCTAAATTAGCCGGTGGTGTTGCTGTCCTTTACGTTGGCGCTCCTTCGGAAGTGGAAATGAAAGAAAAGAAAGATCGTGTTAACGATGCACTTTCTGCTACACGCGCTGCCGTTGAAGAAGGAACTGTTCCCGGTGGAGGCGTAGCTTACATTCGTGCCAGCGAAAAGTTGGAAGGCTTGAAAGGAGAAAACGACGACGAAACCACAGGTATTGAAATTGTGAAACGTGCTATTGAAGAGCCGCTTCGTCAGATTGTGGGTAATGCTGGTAAAGAAGGAGCTGTAGTAGTTCAAAAAGTACGCGAAGGCAAAGCCGATTTTGGTTACAACGCCCGTACCGATCAATACGAAAATCTGTACAAAACAGGTGTTATCGATCCTACTAAAGTGGCACGTGTTGCGTTGGAAAATGCAGCATCAATTGCCGGCATGTTCCTGACTACCGAATGTGTAATCACTGATAAGAAAGAAGAAAATCCAACTCCGCAGATGCCTATGGGCGGCGGAATGGGCGGAATGATGTAATTAATTCATAAATTGATGATTTATAATGCATAATGAAAAAGCGCGCGACTGTTAATCGGTTGCGCACTTTTTGTTTTTACACACTTTAAACGACCATTGTTTAATAATTTGAAAGCCAGATGGGTGATTTTTTATCATTTTGACAGAAAGAAGACAGGTTTAGCTTCGCTTTCATTTTTAGTATAATTATCTGAATTTAAAAATCATACAAGAACAAAAAATGTAACATAATTGTAACAGACTTTACATATAAAATGTGTACATTTGTAGTAAATTTCAAAATAAAATTGAACCAAACATTAATAATTTATCTATGATTAAAAAGATGAAATTTTTAGCGGTAGTAGCCTTCTTGATGCTCGCCGCTACAATGCAAGCTCAAGTAACCACGTCGAGTATGAGCGGACGGGTTACGGATACCGAAGGAGCCGTAATCGGCGCCACGGTAATTGCCACACACACGCCTTCGGGAACTACGTACGGAACCGTTACCAATATGGACGGACGATACAACTTGAACGGTATGCGCGTGGGCGGTCCATATACGGTAGAAGTTACCTATATTGGATATGGAGATAACACAACCCATAACGTTATATTGAGTTTGGGTGAAAACTATGTGCTGAATGTGGAACTTTCTGAAGAAGCAACCACATTGGATGAAGTGGTGGTAACGGCACTACGTACGAAATTTTCTACAGAAAAAACCGGAGCAGTAACCAATATCACAAATTCTCAGATAGCCAATTTACCTACGGTAAGTCGAAGCATTATGGACATTACCCGACTTTCGCCTTACGGTGGTAACGGAATGAGTTTTGCCGGTACTGATGGCCGTACAGCTAACTTTACCGTGGACGGTGCTAACTTCAACAATAACTTCGGTTTAAGCGACAGATTGCCCGGTGGTGGCAATCCAATTTCCATTGAAGCCATTGAAGAATTGCAGGTTGTAATTGCACCTTATGACGTACGCCAGACTAACTTTATCGGCGGCGGTGTAAATGCTATTACAAGATCAGGTACAAACACCTTC